>NZ_NTRO01000050.1:0-11346 GCF_002560575.1 Bacillus sp. AFS023182
AAGTATTTGCACCAGAACCTTATATTGTTCATAATTGGTTTATATTTTTGTAGATATGTTTATACTACATTTCAAGAAATTCAATAGAGGGATTTCAGCTTTCTTATATCGTCTTTATATTATTGAGTCGAACGTTCAATATTCAACTCAGCAACTGAGGCATAGCCGCCATGACCGCTAGTCGCTGTTAACTTAACATATTTTGCCGAGACTGCAGGAAAGGATGTGTTCTTCACTGTTTTATCATCCGCCCACGTTCCGGAAACTGCATTCGTAAATGTAATGCCATCTGTGCTTGTAGAAATGGTATATCCCGTAATAACACCGTTGGAACTGCTATCTTGCCTTGGCAGATACCTTAATTTCGCAATACTGTAAGTACCTCCAAGATTAATTGTTACGGACTGAGGTAGATTGGCCATTGGAGACCATTCAGTATGCCAAATCGACGAACTGTCACCGTCCAGCGCTTTGCTTGCCTCATTATCGCTATGCTGGCTAGTTGCGGTTGCTGTCATTTGTGATTGCGGTATGTCATTAGGACCAGGAACTACAGAAACATAATTGTTATTTCTCGTTACAGTAAAACTTTGAGACGCGTCTATTGTATCCGTATTCGTATACATATTGGATAAAGTTATCTCTTTGGTTACCCCACTCTGTGCAAACGTATTTCCTGCTATTTTTACATTTTTTGAACCTTGGGCATTGATCTGCAATCCGCCTTCCTGAGCGGTGTTATTGGTAAAATTAAATCCGTTGATGCTGCCGGCATAGATCGAGGTGGTGCCCCCCGTCTTATAAAATGTATTGCCACTAATATTAATGTTACTGTGCACGGTCTTATCAGGGTTCGTAGAAGGCGCGCTTGGTTCAATACTTATGACAGAATTTCCTGTATTATTGAACGTATTATTACTTATGGTCACGTTCCTGACCATACCTGATTCATACCAGCTATTGGCATCATCAGCTATCAAAATTGCGCTCATTTCCGTTCTATTGAATGTATTATGATCAATTAAAACGTTCCCACGAGTTGTCACCAGAATGCCCCTTGTAGCAATGGACTCAAAAGTGGAACCGGTAATAGTAACATTCGGATTCCAAGTTGCGTTTTCCACAAAGTAAGAATTAGCGGTTACAGAGCTTGGAACATTTTGATCAAGTGTAAGAAGAATGTTGTAATCGTCCACCCGCGTCACACCGGTTACTACAGCGCTGCCGGCGGATAACAGAGTAGACCCATTGATAAAATCAATACTATCGTTAACCGCAAAAGCATCGAATCCCCAACTCTGGGAATGCTTGAATTGTACCTTTATCTGGTTAGGTGCCGGTTTATCGACAATCTGCAGATGTGTACCGTGAACATTGATCGGATCATCATGTGCACCAAAGAAATTGGAATTGTTAACCGTTATCTGACCTTTACAACCAGAAATTTGCATAAAATCAGCCATTGATGCATTAGTTCGCCCACCGCCCGATTTTGGCGCAAAATTCAATTGATCAAAAGTAAGGTTCTCACTATACTGGCCTACAATTCCTAGCCCAGGAGCCGCATAGAAGTTTACTCCTGTCCACATTATATCCTTACTTCTGTAAATAAATGCCCCTTCTTCTTTACGAGAGTCATTTCTAAGTTGATAGGTGTGTCCGACGGTTAGGTTCGGGGCGCTGCTGTAAGTAAACCTTAATTTCCTATTGCCCATATCTTGAACACTGGACGCACTTGCAATAGGATTCGAAACTCTCCATGTTTTGTTTGTTGCAGGATCGAACTCCTGCACTTGAGTAGTATTGGCGTATCCTCTTGCTACCCAATTGTCTGTCGGAATACCATTATTATCAACTTCACCTGTCCATTGGAGCTTATTATTTACAATCTTATACAATGAATCCGGATGAACATTCATTTCAATATAATTGCTACCAACCGCAGCCACCGTCATTTCAGACATAACTGGCCGTTTGAAATCAAAGTTAATGCTTTTCATATTCACATTTGTAGCATGGTCAAATACAATAGGTGTCATCACGCCATGGAACATCAGTGTTGAATCATTTCCCCGGATCGTTAAATCGCTGATGTTCTTAAACAAAAGCCCAACCTTCCTCCACCCGCCTGGCGTTTCAGATGCTGTCGTTGTATTGGAAATATAATACTGAGCATCGATGGCCGATGAATCTTTAAAATGATAAGTAGCCTTTGGAAAATCCAATATAACCGGTTTAGCAGCGGTTTTAGCAGCTTCAATAGCTTCATTTACTGCCGGCCCCGCATCATCCCCGGAGTAGTTGACGGTTATTACAGAATAATTTACTCCATTAATCGTTTCCGTCGTTTGGGTGTAATTGGCTGAAGCAGCAGCTTTCCCCGGTATCTGAACAATCAATGTGAATACAAATGCGCAGATAGAAAATAATAAAAGCTTTGAGATTGAAAATATTTTAATTTGAAGATTTGTCATCATACTTTTTTTTCACCCTTTCTTTCTTTATAGAACTTGAACTCGAATTCCGCTGCACTTACAATTACCTCAGCTAAGCGACTTTCTAATTAGTTCCCCTCCTTTAGCTCCATTCATCAATTTTTCAACGTAAGTGACAAAACACCGCCGCTGGCCGTTTTGTTGGCTTGTAATGCATCGGAAATATGCAACTTGTTCGTAATTCTCATTGTTACGTCTCGATAAATTCCACTATAGTAATGAAAGTCAAGATTCGCAAGCGGCTTGCCTAGCGGAGTATCAGGATTGTCAAAGCTGTACACCCTTACCGCCAACACATTCGTTTGTCCATATTTCACCTTGCTTGTGATGTCCACGGAATAACCTATATACCCGTCATTGTGGGTGTGAATTTTTTCTCCGTTCAAATAAACATCACTATCGATCATTACACCCTCAAAATCAATATTGATTGTTTTGCCCCTATAACATTCATCGATTGTGAAATATTTTCTGTACCAGCCAATTTCCTGTTAAACAGCGCTCGCGCCATCGTCGAAGCCAACACTCTCAGCACCTGCCAGATCCCCCTCGATAAAATCCCTAATTATTGTTAAAATTTAATATTGTTCTTTCATTACTCCGAATAATTCCCTGAGCAGTGCTTGCGAAGATGGATAAATTCGGAAGCACTATTTCTAACATAAGTGTCAAGACTATAAGTCTTGTTAAAACCTTCATCTAATGACCAAATGCACCTAAGGCATGGGAACCATGGCGTTTTAATTTCCCATTTACGTTCATTCCCCTTTTTGTAATTTTTCCTTCAACTTAATTTTAATAATGACAAGAAAGCGTTTACAAAGTTACGCATAAAAAACTAAAGAATTACATTAATCTCCTTCCCATGGTATTCTTTTTCAAGTATAGTTTAACAAGACAACGCTTTCTATTTTATATCATTTTGTGACCTTTATTAAACCTTTTGTTGCATTTCTTCTTTCAAAAGGCAGATTAGGTTAGTTATAGTCATCACGAAGAGGGGGCGAAGCCCATTGAACAAGCAATCTTTATGACAAAAGAACAGCATCACCTCTCAAGCACACTTTATTTTGATTTTTGTGGTTTTTCAAAAACGCTGCCTTTTCAGGTTCTGGTGCAAAATGGTAAAAAAAGGGCGGCTTGTTTTACTGGACAAATCTGCCCCAAATCAAGTGAAGTTCATCCATCAACTATTTGGAATTGCTGCTTAAGACTAGATTCCACTAGGAAACTTTTCGCCTCTTTATATCTTTCCTAAGTATTTGCATCAGAACCCTTTTTCGAATGTTTTAATACCCTTCTGGATGACTTTGATGCCATTTCCATGCTGTAGCGATAATATCCTTAATAGAAGTATATTTTGGTTCCCAACCAAGAACTTCCTTGGCTTTCACACTTGATGCAATTAACACATCTGGATCACCTGGGCGACGCGGACCGATTTTTGCTGGAATTGGATGTCCTGTGATCTCACGAGCAGCTTTAAGCATTTCTTTATTTGAAAAGCCTTCTGCTGAACCAAGATTAAATACGTCCGATTTTCCGCCAACTTTTAAATATTCTAGCGCTTTGATATGCGCATCGATTAAATCTACTACATGGATATAGTCACGGATGTTTGTTCCATCCGGCGTGTTATAATCGCCCCCATAAATCATGAGCTCGTCACGCTGACCAAGTGCTACCTGTAAAATAATCGGAATTAAATGTGTTTCATCATTATGGGCTTCTCCAATCGAACCATCTTCTTTTGCACCTGCAACATTAAAGTAACGAAGCGCCACATAATTCATGTCGCTTGCCTCGCTTTGCCATTGCATCATTTGTTCCATCATCAACTTACTTTGACCGTATGGGTTGATTGGCTTTGTTGGAGTTGTTTCCTTAATTGGTATCTCTTCTGGAATTCCGAACGTTGCAGCAGTTGAAGAAAAGACAATGTATTTCACACCGAATTCTCTCATGACTTCTAAGGTAATCTGCGTGCCGTAAACATTGTTATTGAAATATTTCAATGGCTCCGCCATTGATTCACCAACAAGTGAAAATGCCGCAAAATGCATCACACCTTCAACATACTTTTCTTGAGAGAAGACTTCACACATGAATTTCTTATCACGTATATCTCCCTTGTAAAAACGCGCTTTTTCATGCAACGACTCGATATGACCGGTCAATAGATTATCGATTACCGCTACATCATATCCATTTGTGATTAATTGATTGACGGCATGTGAGCCGATATAGCCTGCACCACCTAAAACTAAAACTGTCATTTCGTCATCACCTTTCGATTTGTGCTTTGTAATTCTTTGATAAAGCGATCAAACCCTGCTCTACCATCTCTATTCATCTTATAGACACCAGCATCTTCTAAGACGCGTTCAAATTTTTTTGCAACTTCAGTTTGAAGAAAGCTTTGGATGGTCTCTTCTATATAGCCGCCCTGGGCTTTTAATTCATTTGCCCATTTTTGATGGATTTCAGGAACATTGGCTTCCTTATCTAACAAATACAGCTCAACTTCATGAAGCTCCTCAATCAAACGTGGAGGAAGAATCGCAAGACCCATGACTTCAATAAGCCCGATATTTTCTTTCTTAATATGCTGTACATCTGGATGTGGATGAAAAATTCCATCAGGGTATTTTTCATCCACATTATTATCACGCAGTACAAGATCAATTTCATACTTTTCTTCGCGACGTCGCACAATTGGTGTAATCGTATGATGTTTTGTGCCATCTTTTGATTGCGCACGTATTTGTAAGAATTCATCTGAATAGTTCTTCCAACTTTCATGGATGTAGGTGCTGGCATTAATTAGTTCTTCTTTGTTTAAAGAAGAGAGGCGAATCACACTCATTGGCCAGTTGACAATACCGCAAGAAATATTTGGGTAGTCAGATAGGTCAAATGTTTTAAGAACTTTAGCCTTTGCCATTGGGAAATTATGGCGTCCAGCTTGGTAGTGATCATGACTTAAGATAGATCCTCCTACAATAGGTAAATCCGCATTTGAACCAATGAAATAATGTGGCATGATTTCTACAAAACTAATTAAACGAGAGAATGCCTCACGAGAAATCTGCATTGGTCGATGCTTCTTAGATAATAAGATGGAGTGTTCGTTAAAGTATGCATATGGTGAATATTGAAAACCCCATTCTTCTCCATCTAGCTCGATGTTAATGATTCGGTGATTGCTTCTACCTGGATGGTTCAAGCGACCGAAATATCCTTCATTTTCAATACAAAGTAAACATTTTGGATAATTGCCCCTTGGAGCATTTCTAGCCGCTAAGATCTCTCTTGGATCTTTCTCTGGTTTGGACAAATTAATAGTAATCTCAAGTTCCCCATATTTTGATTCTGTTAAATAATGAATATTTTTTTCAATCGCACGGGTCTTTATATAATCATTGCGTTTACTTAGTTCAAAGAAATAATCCGTCGCTTGTTCAGGACTTTTGCGATATGCCTCCTGAAAATTCGCATTGATCTTGGATGGAAATGGTGTAATTACATTCATTAAAAGCGCTTCGAACATATCACGATTGGCTTGGTTTTTAGAGATAATAAGATTTTCTGTCGCTTTATCCATAAGCGTATCTAACAGCACATGTGGGTCCGTTTCGACTGCGCTGGTAATATCGCCCATTTCCGATTCGCCAATCAAACGTAAAAGTTGATTGTGCATATAAATTCGGTCATTTTCCTCAATGGCTCCATTCTCAATTGCAAGTGTAGTAAAATCATAAATTGCTTGACATGTGTTCATCGTTTCCACCTCATTCATCATCCAATCACTGTAGTTCCACTACCAATGTGTGCCACATAAAAGACAGGCGCATATCCCACAACTTTGAGATATTCATCATAAACATTGTTTTTAAAAGTGTACGTTTCACTTTCTTTTACTAATGCGATGGCGCATCCCCCAAATCCAGCTCCAGTCATACGGGCTCCAAGCACACCCTTTTGTTTTTGTGCAGCGGTCACCAATGTATCTAATTCAAGCCCGGTTACTTCATAATCATCTTTTAAAGATATATGAGAAGCATTCAATAGCTTTCCGAATTCTTCTAAATTACCTGCAGTAAGAGCTGCTTTGGCTTTTTTTGTGCGTTCATTTTCGTAAACTGCATGCTTCGCGCGTTTAATTAGGGTTTCATCTTCAATAAGATTTTGATTTGCATCAAATTCTGTTTCACTTAGTTCTCCAAGTGCATGAATCTCTAATTTCGTTTGAAGACGTGCGAGTGCTTCTTCACATTCAGCACGGCGCTCATTATATTTTGAATCTGCTAGTTCACGACGCTTATTAGTATTCATAATTACAATAGCATAGTCGTCCAAAACCACTGGAACCATTTCATACTCTAACGTATTGGTATCAAGGAGAATCGCTTTGTCTTTCTCACCAAATCCAATGGCAAATTGATCCATGATACCAGAATTTACACCAATGAATTCGTTTTCAACTTTTTTACCCATTTTCACTAATTCAAGTCGCGTTACGTCTAAGTTGAACAAGTCTTCTAATACTACGCCTACAAGTAATTCAAGTGAAGCACTACTTGAAAGTCCCGCTCCATTTGGAATCGTTCCTTCAACTAATAACTCAAAACCACAGTCTATTTTATGACCTGCTTCTTTCAGTGTTAAGATAACTCCTTTTACATAATTTGCCCAATTAGCATTTTTATCGTAATCTAGTTCATTCAACGTGAAGCTAATCACTCCAATTTCTTCAAAGTTCTTTGAGTAAACTAATACCCTATCATCCTCCCGACGTCTAGCTACTCCGTAAGTTCCATAAGTAATAGAAGCGGGGAATACATAGCCACCATTGTAGTCTGTATGTTCTCCGATTAAGTTGATACGTCCTGGAGAAAAATATTGAGTTGTTTCTTGAGGTCCAAATACCTCAGCAAATTTTAAAGCTAGTTCACGTTTCTTTTCCATAAGTATAAACATCCCTTTTGCATTCATTTTAAATAAGGAAATTATCTCAGTATTCACTGGTTCACTTCTAACAGTGCATCATTATTCCTAGACGCAACATCGTATTTTAAATAATTTTTGATAGTAGTATCTAATTTTTTCTATACATGTTTCATAATTTAAAGAGACTATCCAAAATATGATCTCAAATAATATGAAATTCTGTCATCGTTTGATAAGTTGAATCCGACCTAAGAACCATATCCCCAAAATGAGAATACTGTTCAGCACCCGGGGAAACCTGTGTTTCAAAGGTAATTCCGCCATGGTTTGCAAGTTGCTTGCCATGCATGAGAGGCGTATTCTCACTAAAATTTGCCGTAAAGATGACGACACTTGGTTCTTTTGTGGCTATTTCAATTGTAACCACTTCATCCGGGCTAATGAGTTTCACTGAACTATGTGATAGTTCAGGTCGGTTCAAGAAAAATGGGTGATCAATTCCATCCACTAATTCTTTTTGACCAAAAGTACTATTGAAGGTTTCTTTGAGTTTAACTGGCTTTCGAAAATCAAACGTAGTTCCTTCTACAGGCCACTTTTCACCAATTGGAATACTTTTCAGATTAAGTGGTGCAAATCTATTACTATCCACCCATAATGTGTGTTCATCTACAGGTTGCGTTACATCACCAGTTAAGTTGAAGTACACATGATTTGTTGGATTAAACAAGGTATCTTTGTCACTTGTCGCCCTAGTTTCTACTTTCCAAACATTCGTGTTAGTTAACGTGTAACGTATCTCGACATCAAGATTCCCCGGAAAACCATTTTCACCATCTGGACTTACCGTGTGAAATATCACTGAGACCTCATCATTATTATCGATAACTTGATATTGCCACTTTTTGCTTTCAAATCCTGGAGTACCGCCATGTAAAGTGTTTCCGGTTGTCTCATCAATTTGTACTTTATAGATCTTCTCATCAATTTGAAAAGTTCCATTTTGAATTCGTCCAGCTACTCGTCCAATTGAGGCACCAATATATAAATCCTTTTCAAGATATTCCTTTGCCGTATCAAAACCAAGTACGAGCTCACGTAGACCATTCGTTGTTGGTACCTTTAAACTCGTAATGCGAGCACCTAAATCTGAAACAGTCAATTGCAGGCCGTTCAGATTGGTAATAGTGATAATCGTATAACCTGCACCGAAATCTTTTGTTGTAATGTTCATTTTAAATATCCCCTACTCCTTTATTTAGAATGAGCAAGTGCAGCGCTAGAATTGAACTCTTCATTTGCTTCCTCGTCATGAGTTAGTTTTGCTTCTAGTTCTTTGACGATTTGTGCATGTTTTTTCTCTGTTAATGTAATCTTCCATGCGAAAATGATGGCAGAGAAAATCATGAGTGCTGCTGGAAGGTAGAACGCATAAAGATGAAACGTTGAAACACCCTGTGCAGTGATGTCTGCTGCTTTAGCATTACCAGTCATCCCAGCAGCAACAGCTACAAACCCAACGATTCCGTTTGATAAAGCTCCAGCAATTTTATCGAGTAATGGACGAATTGATAAAGTCACAGCTTCGTTTCGGGTACCATTTTTCCACTGTCCATATTCAACTGAGTCGGTAATCGTCATCAAAGCTGAAAGGAAAATTAGCTGCTGAGGGAAGTAGTAGAGCACCAATCCCACCATAACCACTGGTAAACTTGTTCCAGCTAAGATGAAACATACATATGCCAGAAGCATCATCACAATACCGCCAATATAGACAAAACGTCTTGAAATTAATTTCGTGAGCGTTGGGAAAAGTGGAACAGCAATTAAGCCTGATATAGCTGCAATTAATCCCACAATCCAGAAATCACCTGAATTTCCTAAAATATATTTGAATAAGAAGAATAACACAGCAGTAGTTGCAACATTGGCAATCGCATATGCAATATATGAAAGTGCTAGCCACATCAATTGATCGTTTTTAGTAATAGCTTTGAAAATATCTTTAATGCCTGCTTTTTCTTGTTGCTGACGAATTACGCTATCATTTTCTTTTGTGCCAAGTGCTGTAATAATCGCTGTTCCACCAGCAATAACAGCAGCAATCAAACCAAACCAAAACCAACCAGAGGCACCTTGAGAATCTTTGCCAGTCATCAAGAACGTAAAGAAGGTGACGATTGGTACAACTGCTAGTGTAGTCCCATTTGCACCAAGTGATGAACCAAGTCGTGCAAATGTTGCCAATTTTTCTCGTTCCTTAGTGTCAGTGCTTAACGCTGGAATCATTGACCAAAAAGCAATATCCTTAAATGAATAAAAAACATCGAGCAAGATATAAACAATTGCAAACAAAATGATGAACAGTGTAGTATTATTAATTGCAAGACCAAAGAAATTGGTAAATATGCATACAAGAAAGATAGAACTAACTACACCACCAATGACTAACCAGGGCTTAAACTTCCCGAATCTCGTTTTTGTGTTGTCAATTACTCCTCCAATAAGCGGATCAAAAACAATTTGTACCAATCGGATTACTACGATTAAACCTGTAATAATTCCAATCATTTTTCCAGTCGTTGCTTTATCAGCCCCAGTGAACATCGCACTCGTAACAAAGACCATAAAATAAGTACTCAAAGTTGCATAAAATATGTCATGACCAAATGCACCTAAGGCATAGGAAACACGTTGTTTTAAATTTTCATTCATTTTCATTCTCCTTTTTTGTAATTTTTCTCTTCACTGAATTTTAATAATTATATAAAAGCGTTTACAAAGTTAAACATAAAAAAATTAAAGAACTATATTAATCTCCTTCCTATGATTTTCTTTTTCAAGTATAGTTTAACAAGAAAGCGTTTTCTTTTTTATATCATTTTGTGACCTTGATTTAACCTTTTGTTGCATTTCTCTCTTCAAAAGGTAGATTAGGTTAGAGTAATCACGAATAGGGGAAAAGCCCATGGAACAAGCAATCTTTATGAAAAAAGAACAGCATCACTTCTCAAGCGAACTTTATTTTTCTTTTTGTGGTTTTTCAAAAACACTGCCTTTTCATGCTTTTGGACCAACTGTACGTAACAGCTATATTATTCATATCGTGTTGGCTGGAAAAGGAAAGTACTATGTAAAAGATGAAAAATATTCATTAAAGAAAGGAAATATTTTTCTCATTCGCCCAGGAGAATCAACCTTTTATCGCTCGGATGCAGAAGAACCATGGTTGTATGCGTGGCTTTCATTTGGTGGGAAGGTAGCAGACGAAATTATTCATTATTCGAGTTTTAAAGAAGGTACCTACTCTGTTACCTCAACTAATATTCAACAATATTCGGATATCATCTCGGAGTGTATGAATTGCTCCAACGATACATTAGAAGGTGAATTAAAGTTGAATGAGTTGACCTATCGGTTTTTAAGATTATTACTTACAGATGGTGGCGAATTCTCAACAGGAGTAAAACAAAAGTTTTCACGACTCGCGATTGAAGCAATGACATATATTAGTAATCACTATCTAGAGGAGATTACAGTAAGGGATGTGGCAGATCATCTTGCGGTCAATCGAAGCCATCTTTCGCGGGTCTTTCAGAATCATTTCGGGATGAGCATGAAGGGCTGGATTTTAAGAGTGCGCATTAATCACGCAACGTATTTACTTTCAATGACAAATGAATCGGTAGAAAACATTTCTTATCAGGTAGGCTTTCGTAGTTTAGTAGTCTTTAGCCGCATATTTAAAAAATTGATTGGAGAAACACCTACGCATTATCGGAAACGTATGTCGAAAGAGAATTCCCAAACAATCTCTTTATCAAGCTTGAAGTGCTTACTTGATGAACAAGAAATTATTTCACGGGCCACTTAAGAAAAACGGTTCTGGTGCAAATACTTA
>NZ_NTRO01000051.1:0-133746 GCF_002560575.1 Bacillus sp. AFS023182
TTCACGTTGTTTGTTTCGTTTAGTTTTCAAAGTTCAATATCGCGTTTCGGCGACTTTCATAATATAACATAATATATCATTTTCGTCAACAAGTTTTTTTGATAACTTGTATCTCTCATTTGCTGACTCTGCCTATTATATAGGCTTTCTCTTCTCTATGCAAGTACTATTCCAAAAAAAATAAGAGGGGGGAGATCCTCCTCTTATTCTTCAGAAGCTTCTTCGCTTCCCTCATCGTTATCATCATCTTTTTGCGCTTTTGCTACCGTTGCAACTTCATGTTCATCACCTAAACGAATTAGTCGAACACCTTGTGTATTACGTCCCATTTGAGAAATTTGATCAACCGGCATACGAATAATGACACCTGCAGCTGTAATTAGCATAATATCTTCTTCACCTGTTACAGATTTAACTGCCACTAATTTACCGTTCTTTTCTGTAATATTACAAGTTTTTAGACCTTTACCACCACGGCTTTGCAGACGATATTCCTCAACTGGTGTGCGTTTTCCATAACCATTTTTTGTTACAATTAAAACATTCATATCCTCTTCAACAATTTCCATGCCTACAACTTGATCTTCATCGCCTAGTGTAATAGCTTTTACACCAGCAGCATTACGTCCCATAGAACGCACATCTTGCTCATTAAAACGAATTAACATACCGTTGCTTGTTCCAACGATAATGTCCTTATCACCAGATGTTAATCGTACAGAGATTACTTCATCCTCTTCACGAAGAGAAATTGCAATTAAACCATTCGTACGTATATTTGCAAACGACGAAAGAGGTGTTCTCTTAGAAATACCTTGTTTTGTTGTAAAGAATAAGAATTGATCATCACCAAATTCACGAATTGGAATAATGGCATTGACCCACTCACCTTTGTCTACTTCTAACAGATTAATAATTGGTATACCTTTTGCCGTACGGCTATACTCTGGAATTTCATATCCTTTTGTACGGTATACTTTACCTTTGTTTGTGAAGAATAGAATATGATCATGTGTAGACGTTGTCAATAAGTGCTCAACGAAGTCATCATCATTCGTACCCATCCCTTGTACACCACGTCCCCCGCGGTTCTGTGTTTTATACGTAGAAGCGGGTAATCGTTTAATGTAACCATTATGAGTAAGTGTGATAGCAATATTTTGCTCTGGGATTAAATCCTCATCTTCAATTGCTTCCATACCACCAATTGTAATTTCTGTTCTTCTTTTATCATTAAAACGTTCTTTTACTTCCATTAATTCTTCACGGATGATTTCAAGAACCTTTTCTTCATCTGCTAAAATTGCTTTTAATTCAGCAATTAACTTCATTAAGTCTTGGTATTCTTGTTCAATTTTTTCGCGTTCTAGTCCTGTTAAGCGTTGCAAGCGCATATCTAAAATTGCTTGCGCTTGTTTTTCACTTAAACCGAAACGTTCCATCAATCCTTGTTTTGCAATATCAGCAGTTTTTGAACTACGAATTAATGTTATTACTTCATCAAGGTGATCCAATGCGATTCGTAGTCCCTCTAAAATATGAGCGCGCGCTTCTGCTTTCTCTAATTCATAAGCAGTACGTCTACGGATAACTACCTTTTGATGCTCTAAATAATAATATAAAGTTTGTTTTAAGTTTAATACTTGTGGCTCTCCATTTACTAGGGACAGCATATTAATACCGAAACTAGTTTGAAGCGCTGTATGTTTATATAAATTATTTAATAGTACGTTTGCATTTGCATCACGGCGTACTTCCATGACAATGCGCATACCATTTCGATCTGATTCATCGCGTAAATCTGTAATACCTTCAATTTTCTTATCTCGAACTAATTCCGCAATCTTCTCGATCAATCTTGCTTTGTTAACTTGATAAGGTAGCTCTGTTACAATAATTGCTTGTTTTCCATTGGTTTTTTCTTCAATTTCAACTTTAGCACGAAGTATAATAGAACCTCGTCCTGTTTCGTATGCTCTTCGAATGCCACTTCTTCCTAAGATTAGACCCGCCGTCGGAAAATCTGGTCCCGGAATAAATTCCATTAATTCTGCAATAGTTATTTCAGGGTTATGGCTCAATGCTAGTACGCCATCAATTACTTCCCCCAGTTGATGTGGCGGAATATTTGTTGCCATACCAACCGCTATACCCGTTGTACCATTTACTAATAAGTTAGGGAAACGTGCAGGTAGTACAATCGGTTCTCTTTCAGAGCCGTCATAGTTATCTTGGTAATCTATCGTGTTTTTTGTAATATCACGCAATAGTTCCATAGAAATCTTAGACATTCTTGCTTCTGTATAACGCATTGCTGCAGCCGAATCTCCATCAACAGAACCGAAGTTACCGTGTCCATCAACCAGCATATAACGTTGGCTAAAATCTTGTGCCATACGTACCATTGTTTCGTAAACAGCTGAATCACCGTGCGGATGATACTTACCGATTACTTCACCAACGATACGTGCTGATTTCTTATATGCTTTATCAGCAGTAATCCCTAAATCATTCATTGCGTATAAAACCCTGCGATGCACAGGCTTTAATCCATCACGAACATCTGGTAGTGCACGAGATACGATAACACTCATCGCGTAATCTAAAAATGAAGTACGCATTTCGTGGCTAATATTAATTTCTCGAATTCGTGCTTGTTGTTGATTGTCTGACATCAACGAGCACCTCCTCTTACATTTCCGTTACACATACATTGATTTATACGTAGAAGACAGGAACGCTCAGATTCCTGTCATTACTTACTTAAATATCAAGGTTTTTCACGTATTTTGCATTTTCTTGGATAAAGTTTCGACGCGGTTCAACTTTATCACCCATTAAAATTTCAAACGTTTCATCTGCTTCAATTGCATCTTGCAGAGAAACTTGAAGTAATGAACGTACTTCTGGATCCATTGTCGTTTCCCATAGCTGAGTCGGGTTCATTTCTCCAAGACCTTTGTAACGTTGAATGCCTGGTTTTGGCTGAGCTGGTAACTCTGCTAATATCTTTTCAAGCTCTTTATCATTATAGGCATATTGAATTTTTTTCCCTTGTTGCACTTTAAACAATGGTGGTTGTGCGATATAAATATAGCCATGCTCAATAATTTGACGCATATAACGATAGAAGAACGTTAATAATAGGGTACGAATATGTGCACCATCGACATCAGCATCTGTCATAATAATAACTTTATGATAGCGAGCTTTTTCAATATCAAAATCTCCACCGATGTTTGTACCAATTGCCGTAATGATCGTACGTACTTCATCATTAGATAAAATTTTATCTAATCGCGCCTTTTCAACGTTAATAATTTTACCTTTCAGTGGTAAGATTGCTTGGAAATGGCGATCACGTCCTTGTTTTGCCGATCCTCCTGCAGAGTCACCCTCTACGATATAAATCTCACTTATTGATGGATCTTTAGAAGAACAATCCGCAAGCTTCCCTGGTAAACTTGATACTTCTAACGCACTCTTTCGACGTGTTAATTCACGCGCCTTCTTCGCTGCTACACGTGCACGTGCTGCCATTGTTCCTTTTTCTACAACCTTACGGGCAACGTTTGGGTTCTCAAGTAAAAACTTTTCGAATGCTTCTGAGAAAACTGATTCTGTAATCGTTCTCGCTTCACTATTTCCAAGCTTTGTTTTCGTTTGTCCCTCAAACTGTGGGTTTGGATGCTTGATAGATACAATTGCTGTTAATCCTTCACGTACATCTTCACCTGTGAGGTTACTATCAGCATCTTTTAGGATGTTGTTTTTTCGTCCATAATCATTTATTACACGCGTTAAAGCAGTCTTAAAGCCAACCTCATGTGTACCACCTTCATACGTATGAATATTATTCGTAAATGAATAAATATTGTTTGTATAGCCTTCGTTGTATTGAAGAGAAACTTCAACTTGAATTCCATCTTTCGAACCTTCTACATATACAGGTTCTTCGTGAATCGGTTGCTTCGAGCGATTTAAATGCTCAACATAAGATTTAATCCCACCTTCATAATGGAACTCTTTCTTTTGCTTATTTTCACGTCTATCTTCAATTGTCAATTTAATATTACGATTTAAAAATGCTAACTCACGCATACGAGTTGCTAACGTATCAAAATCATATTCTGTCGTTTCTTTAAAAATTTCTGAATCTGGCTTAAAGCGAGTTATTGTCCCTGTACGATCTGTTTCACCAATTACTTTTAAATCCGCAACCGGAACACCTCGTTCATACTTTTGGTAATGAATCTTACCTTCACGGTGTACAAATACCTCTAACTCTGTTGATAGAGCATTTACAACAGATGCCCCTACGCCATGGAGACCACCCGAAACCTTATAACCGCCACCGCCAAATTTACCGCCAGCGTGAAGTACAGTCATAATAACCTCTACAGCAGGACGTCCCATTTTTTCCTGTATACCAACTGGAATACCACGACCATTATCCGTTACACGAATGCTATTATCTTCTTCAATACTAACGTTAATCTCATCACAATATCCTGCTAATGCTTCATCAATACTATTATCAACAATTTCCCATACAAGATGATGAAGACCTTTTCCGCTTGTAGATCCAATATACATACCAGGACGTTTTCGAACTGCTTCTAGTCCTTCAAGCACCTGTATTTGACTTTCATCATATGAATTTTCCTGCATTTGCTTTTGTTCCATTGACACAAAGATCACCTACTTTTCCATTTAAACAGAAATTATGCTCTGTCTATTTCACAATCTACCGTGCCGCTTTTTACATGAATTGTTTTCGCTTGCTTTAATGTTTCGTGTTCAATTCCGTCGACACTCGTCGTTGTCACAAATGTTTGCACTTTTCCTTGAATTGTATTTAAGAGATGCGATTGACGATAATCATCTAACTCTGATAATACATCATCTAATAAGAGGATTGGGTATTCTTTCACCTCTGAATAAATCAATTCAATTTCAGCTAACTTTAGGGAAAGTGCGGTTGTTCGTTGTTGTCCTTGTGAACCAAAGACTTGAACATTTTTACTATTAACGAAGAATTGTAAATCATCACGATGAGGACCAATTAAAGTTGTACCACGGAAAATTTCACGTTGTTTCACAGACTGAAAACTTTCATAGTATACTTCTTTTATTTTCGACAAATCCATTGATTCTGATACATCTACGCTCGGTTTATAGACTATTTCTAACTCCTCTAATCCTCTACTAATACCACGATGGATTGGAGCAGCCCATTCTTGTAGTAATTTCAAAAACTCAAAACGTTTTTGTAAGATTTTCGTACCATGTTCAATGAGTTGAAGTGTAAATACATCCAACATCGTTTCCTCATTTTTACTATTCCCTTGCATTTTTTTTAGCAAGTGATTTCGCTGCGTGAGCACTTTTTGATATTGACTTAATTCATACAAATAGACAGGTGCTATTTGTCCAAGCTCCATATCTAAAAAGCGTCTTCGTACTTGAGGGCTTCCTTTTACAAGATTTAAATCTTCTGGGGCAAACATAACAACATTCATTTCACCAATGTATTGGCTCAACTTTTGTTGTTCTAGTTGGTTTAATTTTGCCTTTTTGCCTTTTTTAGAAATATTTAATTCTAAAGACAAAGAACTATTTCGTTTTTGTAATCTACCTTTTATTTTACCATAATCCTCATCCCATCGGATAAGTTCACGATCGTTCGAAGTTCGATGAGATTTGGCCATCGCTAATACATAAATAGCTTCCATCAAATTCGTTTTCCCCTGGGCGTTTTCACCAATAATTACATTCACTTTATCCTCAAAGGAAAGATCTAGATATTCATAATTGCGATAATTTTTTAATTGTAATTCTGTAATATACAAAGGGCTCCCCCTTTATGATTGAACTTGAAATGTTCCGTTTCCCGGAATTTCAATAATATCATTTGCATATAACTTTCTGCCTCTTCTATTCTCAGGCTCTTGATTGACGTATACTTCATACTCCTGTAAGAACCATTTAACAGCGCCACCTGTATCGATTACATCAGCTAACTTTAAAAATTGCCCTAGTGTAATATACTCTGTTGAAATCTTAATACGTTTCATAAAATCTCTCACTTTCTGAAAGTGTTCATTCTTTCATTGTACTAAATAAACCAGCATTAGGAAAGTAATACCCCGAAAATCAAATAAGGGCTACTAGCATATTTTAACTAGCAACCCTCACTCTCACTTAGTAAGTACGAACCGGTAAAATTAATTGGATGATGGAATCATCATTTACTGTACGAATTAAGAACGGTCTCATTGCTCCAGTAAAACTAATTTTAATTTCTGTACTATCTAACGCTTTTAATGCGTCCATCATATATTTTGCACTAAAGGAAATTTTTAATTCTTCCCCTTCTACGTTTTCACATTGAACTTCTTCTACTACTTTCCCGATTTCCGGTGAATTTGAAGAAATTTCTAGCATTTGCTCTTCTAACGTTGATAATTTTACAACATTATTGCGACCATCTCTTGCTAGCAAAGAAGCACGATCAATTGCTTGTAAAAACTCTTTTGTATTCACAAATATGTCTGTTTTACTTTCTGCTGGAATTAATCGAGTTGTATCTGGGTAATTTCCTTCTAATAATCTTGAGAAGAATAATAAATGTTTCGTTCGGAATAATACTTGATACTCTGTAATGACGATATCTACCATTTCCTCAGACTCATCTAAAATTTTACTTAATTCATTCAAACTTTTTCCAGGAATAACAACATTCGCTTGAAATTCCTCAGAAATTGTATGACCTTCAATCTTTGCTTTACGAAGTGCTAGTCTGTGACTATCTGTTGCAATACAAGTCAACTCGCTGTTATATACCTTCCAGTTTACACCTGTCAAGATTGGACGCGTTTCTGAAGTTGAAACAGCAAATACAGTTTGACGAATCATATGTTTGAGTAAATCTGTTGGAAGCTTAAATACATGGTGCTCCTCGATTTGTGGTAATAATGGATATTCTGCAGAATCTAAGCCATTTAAATTAAACTCTGATTTTCCAGATTTTATTTTTGTCATAAAATGATTTTCTACAGAAATTTCTACTGTATCTTTTGGTAATTTTTTTACGATCTCGCTAAAATATTTTGCTTGTAAAACAATACTTCCTGATTGTTCAATTTCAACAATTTCTTTTCCATCTTCTTCAACTGGTATAAAAGATTCAATTGAAATATCAGCATCGCTTCCTGTTAACGTAACACCTTCTTCAGTTGCAACAACTTTAATTCCTGTAAGAATGGGAATTGTTGTACGAGAGGAAACTGCTTTCATTACATCTTGTACACTTCTTACAAGATAGTCTTTTTGAATTGTAAAACGCATAATAAAAACCTCCGGGAAATATAAGATTTTATTTATTTAATAAAGATAAAAAATAGTAGTAATAGTAATAGGGCTTGTGGATATGTGGATAACTGTATTTAGAGACGGAAAAACAGTCTATCTACATGTGGATAGACTGTGTGTAAAACAAATAAAGTTATTCACACTATTCAGCTACTACCTTAAAATATCATTGATTTCTTCAACTTGTTTTTGCAGTTGCGTATCAGTCTTTAATAGCTTTGAAATTTTTTCGTGCGCATGGATAACGGTTGTATGATCACGTCCACCAAATTCTTCCCCAATTTTAGGTAAAGATGAATCTGTTAACTCACGTGATAGATACATTGCAATTTGGCGCGGAAATGCGACTGATTTTGTACGTTTTTTTGCTTTAAAGTCCTCTAATTTAACCTGAAAAACATCTCCAACTGCCTTTTGAATATCATAGATAGAAATAATCTTTGGTTTAGAGTTTGGAATAATATCTTTAAGTGCTTCAGCAGCTAAATCTGCATTTATATCTTTATTAATTAGAGATGAATAAGCAACAACTCGAATAAGTGCACCCTCTAATTCACGGATGTTCGAGTCAATTTGATTTGCAATATAGAGCATGACTTCGTTTGGGATATCGAGGCCTTCCGCTTTCGCTTTCTTTCGTAAAATTGCAATTCTCGTCTCTAAATCTGGCGGCGTAATATCTGTAATAAGCCCCCATTCAAAACGGGAACGAAGGCGATCTTCTAATGTTGGAATCTCTTTTGGCGGTCGATCACTTGAGATTACGATTTGCTTACTTTCTTCATGCAATGCATTAAATGTATGGAAGAACTCTTCTTGTGTTTGTTCTTTTCCAGCAAGGAATTGAATATCATCTATAAGCAGGACATCAACATTACGATATTTATTACGGAAGTCGACCGCTTTATTATCTCGAATTGAGTTAATAAATTCGTTTGTAAATTTTTCCGATGACAAATAAACCACTTTGGCATTTGGATTATGCTCAATGACATAATGGCCAATTGCGTGCATTAAGTGTGTTTTTCCAAGCCCAACGCCCCCATAAATAAATAGCGGGTTATATGCTTTGGCTGGTGCTTCAGCAACTGCTAATGAAGCTGCATGAGCAAAACGGTTCCCAGAGCCAATAACAAATGTATCAAACGTATATTTTGGATTTAACATGCTCTGTGGTAAGTGACTAGATTCATCATTTATTCTCTTCTTTTTAGCAGGAGGATAGTCAATCTCCTCTTCAGTTTGACTTTGGGGAATAATAAAGCGAATTTCTAGTTTTGCTCCTGTTAAATCATAAAGTGTTTCTGAAATCAGTTCTGAATAATGAGATTCTAGC
This sequence comes from Bacillus sp. AFS023182, assembly GCF_002560575.1. Lineage (NCBI taxonomy): Bacteria > Bacillati > Bacillota > Bacilli > Caryophanales > Bacillaceae > Bacillus > Bacillus sp. AFS023182. Next base: position 8,711 of record NZ_NTRO01000051.1, read on the forward strand.
CAGTCACGAGCAAATTCATTTGGAGCTGTAATCGTTAATATATTTTTTTTCAAAGCATGTGCTTTAGTGGATTTCAACCACGTTTCATAACTTGGTTTACTCACCTTTTTTTCTAGTTCTTTCAAGGCACTATTCCATAAATCAGAGATATTTTCCAAAGGTGTCCCTCCTTTACAAAGATGGTAAAAGAATAAGGTTGCGCAATGATTGTACAACCTTCCAAAACGTAAATGTATATTTATACGAAACGTATTTTAAAACCCAAAAACGTCGTTTGTATACGAGATAGAGTTTTCGACAAAAAACACAAATGTGGACAAGTGTTTACCCACATGTGATTAAAACTGTCCACATGTTATGCACAAATTGTGGATAAATTAAAACTGTGGAAAACTTGTTCAAGGTGAAAACACAACTATAATATCAAAAAAAGATAGCTATAGCAATGAAATTCAAAAAGTTATCCACAAAATCAATACCTTGTGGAATAAACTTGTCCACAATACGATATACTGTGTAAAAGCGGGAAAATAATTTGTGGATATAAAAAAATAAAAAATACATTATCCACAACGAAATAAAACAGCTGTGAAAAAATTTGTGAATAGGTTCAATATGAATATTTGATGAAAATTTGGAGAACCATTGACATTTTCCTAGTTGATTAACTATAATTTATAAGACTGTCTTTAACAGATATTCCTCAGGGAGGTGTCATATAATGAAAAGAACTTACCAACCAAATAAACGTAAGCGCAGCAAAGTACATGGTTTCCGCAGCCGTATGAGCACAGCGAACGGACGTAAAGTGCTAGCAGCTCGTCGTCGTAAAGGAAGAAAAGTATTATCTGCGTAGACCACTGATCGTTCAGTGGTCTTTTTTTCTAGTAATAATGAATTTCCGCTGATGAAATACAGGAGTGTCAATTGATATGAAGAAAAAGAATCGTGTAAAGAAAAATGATGAATTTCAGGATGTTTTTCAAAATGGGAAATCAAATGCAAATCGTCAGTTTGTGGTATATCAGCTTGAAAAAGTGGAGCAACCATACTTTCGAATTGGTCTTTCCGTTAGCAAGAAGTTGGGCAATGCAGTAGTGCGTAATCGAATTAAGCGTATGATTCGCCAATCGATTACAGAATTAAAAGATGAGATAGATTCTGGAAAAGATTTTGTTATAATAGCAAGGAAGCCTTGTGCAGATATGACATATGAACAATTGAAGAAAAGCTTAATTCATGCCTTTAAGCGCTCTGGTATGAAAATAACAAACAAGTAGCGTAGGAAAAGGAAAATGAATTACACTATATACATACCGAAACAAGGAGGAGTAGGCTGTGAAAAAGAAGATAGGCTTACTAGCCATGGTTATTGCATTAATGGCAGTTACTGCAGGCTGTAGTGAAACAAATCTGCCGATTACATCGAAAAGCACAGGGATTTGGAATGAATATTTCGTATACCCGCTTTCTCAGTTAATCACGTATTTTGCAAAATTATTTGGTAATAATTATGGTTTAGCGATTGTTGTTACAACTCTTATTATTCGTTTTGCGTTATTACCATTAATGATTAAACAAACGAAGAGTACGAAAGCAATGCAAGCGCTGCAACCAGAAATGGTGAAATTAAAAGAGAAATATAGCTCTAAGGACCAAGCAACACAACAAAAACTGCAACAAGAAATGATGCAGCTATATCAAAAGAATGGTGTAAACCCATTAGCAGGTTGTTTACCAATCTTTGTTCAAATGCCGATTTTATTCGCATTTTACCATGCGATTATGAGAACGGCAGAGATTAGTAAACATACATTCTTATGGTTTGATTTAGGTCAGGCAGATCCGTACTATATCCTTCCGGTTGTTGCGGCAATCACAACATTTATTCAGCAAAAGGTTGCCATGGCGGGTACTGCTGGACAAAACCCACAAATGGCAATGATGGTTTGGCTTATGCCGATCATGATTTTAGTCTTCGCAATTAACTTCCCAGCAGCATTATCACTATACTGGGTAGTTGGTAACATCTTTGGTATTGCTCAAATGTATATGATCAAAGGGCCTGATATTAAGGCTAGTAAGGCAGGAGGATCAAGCAAGTGAGTATAATTACTGCTAAAGGACAAACAGTCGAGCTGGCAGTACAAGATGCTTTAAGACAATTAAAAGTTTCAAGAGATCAAGTAGATGTGAACGTTGTTGATGAAGGCAAGAGAGGGTTCCTCGGCCTTATAGGGAATCGTCCAGCTATCGTGGAAGTTGTAGTGAAGAAAGATCCTATCCAAGAAGCTGAGCAGTACTTAAAAAGTGTTGTTCGGGAAATGGGTGTGGAAGTGATGATTACGAAAAATGTAAAAGGTCGAGAAATTGAATTTACACTTTCTGGGAAAGATGTAGGGATATTAATCGGAAAAAGAGGCCATACGTTAAATTCTTTACAATATTTAACAAAACTTGTTGCAAATCGTAATACGAAGCAATATATCGGTATTACAATTGATGCTGAAAACTATCGTAGTAAGAGAAAAGATACGTTAGAATCGCTTTCTTATCGATTAGCAAAACAGGTAATGGTAACCAAAAAAAATGTTGTATTAGAACCAATGCCCTCTTTTGAGAGAAAAATTATTCATCAAGCATTATCCAATCATCCGAATGTAATTACAACTTCTGAAGGTAAAGAACCACATCGGCATGTAGTAATATCTTCCAAATAACCGGTTGCTCATTTGAGTACCGGTTTTTTTGTGAGTGTATGAAAAAATAAATTGTGGATAACTAAAAACACTAAACTTATCCACTGTGAATAAGTTTAGTGTTTTTTACATGAGGACATAATAAAATGAGTTATTATTCTTTTGTAGATAGGTTCGTTATGGTATCCTAATAGTTTAGTGAAGGAAAAAATAATGTTGAAATAGAGAGAAATAAGCAAGCGAGGTGAAAGGACATGGATTTTGATACAATTGCTGCAATTTCCACGGCACTTGGGGAAGGGGCAATTGCCATTGTTCGAGTAAGTGGAGAAGATGCGATTGAAAAGGTCAATCGCATTTTTAAAGGGAAAGATTTAACGAAGGTTTCTTCTCATACAATTCATTACGGTCATATTGTAGACTTAGATAAAAATCAGGTAATCGAAGAAGTAATGGTATCAATTATGCGAGCGCCAAAGACATTTACGCGTGAAAATATTGTAGAAATCAATTGTCACGGTGGCCTTGTTTCCGTAAATAAAGTATTACAACTTATTTTGGCTCAAGGAGTACGTTTGGCAGAGCCAGGTGAATTTACAAAGCGTGCATTTTTAAATGGACGTATTGACTTATCGCAAGCGGAAGCTGTAATGGATTTGATTCGTGCGAAGACAGATCGAGCGATGAATGTAGCAATTAATCAAATGGAAGGGCGATTATCCAAATTAATTGGACGCCTTCGTCAAGAAATTTTAGAAACATTGGCTCATGTAGAAGTGAATATAGATTATCCCGAATACGATGATGTAGAAGAAATGACGCACAATATTTTAATTGAAAAAGCTACACATGTTCGCGGTGAAATTAAAAAAATATTGGAAACGTCTAAGCAAGGGAAAATTTTGCGAGAAGGAATTGCAACGGCGATTATTGGGAGACCGAACGTTGGAAAGTCTTCATTATTAAACAGTCTTGTTCAAGAGAAAAAGGCGATTGTAACTGATATTGCAGGAACAACTCGTGATGTCATTGAAGAGTATGTCAATGTACGTGGGGTTCCACTTAAACTCATAGATACAGCGGGAATTCGTGAAACAGAAGATATTGTTGAACGAATTGGTGTAGAACGTTCAAAAGAAATGATGGGGCAGGCTGATTTAGTCCTAATTGTAGTAAATTATAGTGAAGCATTAACGACTGAAGATGAAGAATTATTCCGTGCTGTGCAAGGGAAAGATTTTATTGTTATTGTAAATAAAACAGACTTACCAAAGCAAATTGATATGGAACGTGTTATAGAATTAGCAGGTACAAATCGCATGATTACAACGTCGCTAATTGAGGAAAAAGGTATAGATGAGCTAGAACAAGCTATAGCAGACCTATTCTTTGAAGGAACAATTGAGTCAGCAGATATGACGTATGTTTCTAATGCAAGACATATTGGTTTATTGACACAAGCAGAAAAAACAATTGGGGATGCTATTGAGGCAATAGAAAATGGTGTTCCAATTGATATGGTTCAAATTGATCTAACAAGAACATGGGAAATACTTGGTGAAATTACTGGAGATACAGTTCATGAAAGCTTAATCGACCAATTGTTCTCTCAATTTTGTTTAGGAAAATAACATATAAGTGTTTTAGAAGGATAGATAATCTTAGGAGGAATAAACAATGGGATACAATGCCGGTTCTTACGATGTCATAGTAATCGGTGCAGGTCATGCAGGATGCGAAGCTGGTCTTGCAGCAGCACGTATGGGCTCAAAAACATTAATGTTAACAATTAATTTAGACATGGTAGCTTTTATGCCTTGTAACCCTTCTGTTGGTGGACCAGCAAAAGGGATTGTTGTCCGTGAAATTGATGCTTTAGGCGGCGAGATGGGACGTAATATTGATAAAACACACATCCAAATGCGTATGTTGAATACAGGAAAAGGCCCGGCTGTACGCGCTCTTCGTGCACAAGCAGATAAATTTTCATATCAACACGAATTAAAGAAAACGATTGAGGAAACACCAAATTTAACATTATGTCAAGGAATGGTGGAACGTCTAATTGTTGAGGATGATGTATGTAAAGGTGTAATTACACAATCAGGTGCTGAATACACAGCGAAAACAGTTGTAATTACAACGGGTACATTTTTACGCGGTGAGATTATCATGGGTGATTTAAAATATTCAAGTGGTCCAAATAATCAACAACCGTCCATCACATTATCTGAGCATTTAGAGGAGCTTGGTCTCGAACTTGTGCGATTTAAAACAGGTACGCCTCCTCGTGTAAATAGTAATACGATTGATTATAGCAAAACAGAAATTCAACCAGGTGATGATAAACCTCGCGCTTTCTCTTTTGAAACAACAAAATTTATTATGGATCAAATTCCATGCTGGTTAACATATACGAGTGAAGAGACACATCGTTTAATCGACCGAAATTTACATCGTTCAGCTATGTATTCTGGTATGATTAAAGGAACGGGTCCTCGTTACTGTCCTTCAATTGAAGATAAAGTGGTACGTTTCAATGATAAACCACGTCACCAAATTTTCTTAGAACCAGAAGGACGTAATACACAGGAAGTATATGTACAAGGTTTGTCAACAAGCTTACCAGAGGACGTACAACGTGAAATGCTTAAAACAATTCCTGGTTTAGAGAATGTTGAAATGATGCGTACAGGTTATGCCATTGAATATGATGCAATTGTACCGACACAGTTGTGGCCGACACTTGAGACGAAAAAGATTAAAAATTTATATACAGCGGGGCAAATTAACGGTACGTCTGGCTATGAAGAAGCAGCAGGACAAGGAATTATGGCCGGAATTAACGCTGCATGTCGTTCTTTAGGGAAAAAAGAGGTTATTTTAGGTCGTTCTGATGCTTATATTGGTGTTTTAATTGATGATCTTGTGACGAAAGGGACAAATGAACCGTATCGTCTTTTAACATCCCGAGCTGAATATCGTTTATTATTGCGTCATGATAATGCAGATCTACGTTTAACGGAGATTGGTCATGAAATTGGCTTAATTCCAGAAGAGCGCTATGAGCGTTTTAGCGCGAAAAAAGGACAGATTGATCAAGAAAAGTCACGTTTAGAAAGCATTATTATTAAACCGCGTCCTGAAGTGCAGGAATTAATTCGCAGTGTTGGAGGAAGCGAATTAAAAGATGGAATACGTGCAAGTGATTTACTACGTCGTCCGGAAATGACGTATGAACATATTCGTATTCTTGCACCAAGTGAAGTGGAAATACACGATGAAATCGCTGAACAGGTAGAAATTCAAATTAAGTATGAGGGATATATTGAAAAATCCTTACAACAAGTAGAACGTATGAAGAAAATGGAGAGCAAGAAGATTCCTGTCGACATTGATTACGATGCGATTTCTGGAATCGCTTCTGAAGCGAGACAAAAATTAAAAGATGTTCGTCCTCTGTCTATGGGGCAAGCATCCCGTATTTCCGGAGTAAATCCAGCTGATATTTCCATTTTACTTGTGTATATTGAACAAGGAAAAATTGCGCGAGTATCGAACCAATAAATAAGTAAGGAGATATGGCAAGATGAACATAGAAAAATTTCAATCTATGCTAGGAGAAAGAGGGATTACTCTTTCTCCTAGGCAATTAGAGCAATTTGAAATCTACTTTGAAACATTAGTGGAATGGAATGAGAAAATGAATTTAACAGCTATTACAGAGAAAGAGGAAGTGTATTTAAAACACTTTTTTGACTCGATTACAGCTGCTTTTTATTTTGATTTTTCAAAATCATTTTCCATTTGTGATGTCGGTGCAGGTGCTGGATTTCCAAGTATTCCATTGAAGATTTGTTTCCCGCATTTAAAAATAACAATTGTAGATTCATTGCAAAAACGTATCAATTTTTTAAATCATTTAGCTCAAAAATTAGAGTTAAGTGATGTGGCGTTCTGCCACGATCGTGCCGAAACATTCGGGAAAAAAGAGGGTGTTCGTGAATCATTTGATATCGTAATGGCCCGTGCTGTAGCGCGTCTTTCTGTACTGAGTGAGTTGTGCTTGCCGCTTGTAAAAGTAGGTGGGACATTTATCGCAATGAAAGGTGCGGCTGCCAATGAAGAAATTGAAAACGGTAAGTATGCTTTAGAGGTGCTTGGTGGTGAACTAAAAGAGATCTCTACTTTCCAATTACCATTCGAAGAAAGTGAACGTAACATTTTATCAATTATGAAAAAGCGCAAAACACCAAAGAAATATCCTCGTAAGCCAGGGACACCCAATAAATTACCTATTGAAAAATAAATCTTATTAGACGTAAGATTAAATTATATAAATGAAAACGTAAATGTTTCATAGGAAACATTTCTGTGTAGGACATTCAATAGGCCCAAAGGTGGTGGAATATGTATGAAAAATACGTTTTCTCGTTTATTTGGCTTTGGAGATAAAGAGAGCGAATTCGAATTACAGGAAGAAAGCCATGAAGAAATAAATAAAAAGATACATGAAGAAATACAAGAAATTCTGATAGCAAATATCGTCCCAAATCGTTATCAACCTCGCACAGTTTTTGATGATGCACGTATTGATGAACTTGCTTTGACCATTCGTACACATGGACTTATCCAACCAATTGTTGTAAGGCAATATGAAGAAGGTAAGTATGAAATTATTGCCGGGGAAAGACGTTTTCGTGCTGCAACGAAATTAGGCTGGGAAAAGGTTCCGGCAATTATAAAAAACTTAAATGATACTGAAACAGCTTCTGTTGCTCTAATTGAGAACTTGCAACGTGAAGAGCTAACAGCAATTGAAGAGGCTATCGCTTACCAAAAGTTAATTGAGTTACATAATTTAACACAAGAAGCATTAGCACAAAGGCTCGGAAAAGGACAATCAACAATCGCAAATAAGTTGCGATTATTAAAGTTGCCTGAAGAAATTAAACAAGCATTGCTAGAAAAAAGTATTACAGAACGACATGCCCGTGCTCTCATTCCTTTAAAAAATAAAGAATTACAGTTGAAAGTTTTACAAGAGATTATAGAAAAACAGTTGAATGTAAAACAAACTGAGGAACGTATTGCTAAACTACTGGAAGAAGTAAAACCAAAGCGTAAGGCAAAACAGAAAGCGGTAAGTCGTGATATGCGAATTGCGATGAATACAATTAGACAATCATTACAAATGGTTGCAAACAGTGGACTTAATGTGAATTCTGAAGAAGAAGAATTTGATGAGTACTATCAAATTACAATTAAGATTCCTAAAAAGAAATAATTCATATGTAATAGAGATCTCACTTTTTTGGGGGGTCTCTTTTCCTATATTTTTCTTCTTAAATGAAGAAGGAGTTTTAGAATAAATTTTGAAGTTTAATAAGGATGCAAAAGAAAAGTTTTTATTTCATGTTACAATAAACATAATTATTTTTAGAATAAGACAGAAAGGTTGAAAGTAGGTGACATCATGGGAAAAATCATTGCAATTGCTAACCAAAAAGGCGGCGTAGGAAAAACAACAACGTCTGTTAACTTAGGTGCTGGATTAGCACAGGTAGGAAAAAAAGTATTACTCATTGACATTGATGCTCAGGGAAACGCAACGACAGGTGTAGGAATTGAAAAATCGGAGTTAGATCAATGCATTTATAATGTTCTTGTAGAAGATGCAGAAGTTCAAGAGGTTATACAAAAAACCGCAACTGAAAACTTAGATGTTCTACCTGCTACAATTCAATTGGCAGGTGCTGAAATTGAACTGGTACCAACCATTTCCCGGGAAGTTCGTTTACAAAGGGCTTTGCAGCCAATTCGTAATGAATATGATTATATTATCATTGATTGCCCCCCATCTTTGGGCTTATTAACAATTAATGCATTAACAGCAGCAGATTCCGTTATTATTCCAGTTCAATGTGAATACTATGCATTGGAAGGATTGAGTCAATTACTGAATACAGTTCGTCTTGTACAAAAGCATTTAAATAAAAATTTAGCAATTCAAGGTGTACTATTAACGATGTTAGATGCACGTACAAACTTAGGAATTCAGGTTATAGATGAAGTGAAGAAATATTTCCGAGATAAAGTATATCGTTCTATTATTCCACGTAATGTTCGTTTGAGTGAAGCGCCAAGTCATGGGAAACCAATTATGCAGTATGATGCTAAATCGAGGGGTGCAGAAGTGTATATAGATTTAGCAGAGGAAGTGATTGCTGGTGGTTAAAGGATTAGGAAGAGGGATTAATGCGTTCTTTCCAGATTTAGATGTGAAAGAGGAAGAGAAAATTCAAGAAATTACATTAAATGAATTAAGACCCAACCCCTATCAACCGCGTAAAAACTTTCAAAAAGAAGCAATTCAAGAATTGGCAGCATCCATTAAAGAACATGGCATTTTACAACCTTTGATCGTAAGGAAAAGTATTAAAGGATACGAAATTGTTGCTGGTGAACGAAGGTACCGAGCTGCAAAAGAGGCACATCTTGAAAAAGTTCCAGCTGTTGTTCGAGAATTAAATGAACAGCAAATGATGGAATTTGCTTTGTTAGAAAATTTACAACGTGAAGATTTAAATCCAATGGAAGAGGCTGTGGCATATCAAATGCTAATGGATGAGTTGAATGTGACTCAGGAGCAATTAGCAAAACGTCTCGGAAAAAGTAGACCATATATCGCTAATTATGTTCGGTTGCTTACACTCCCTTCATTTGTTCAAGAAATGATTGCCGATGGAAATCTATCGATGGCACATGGACGGACATTACTTACAATAAAAGACGAGGAAAAACTAAAGTCATTGTTGAAGCGCATTGAAAAGGAAGGATTGAATGTTAGACAGCTAGAGCAAATTGTTCAACAGATGCACCAGCGCGTTTCACGTGAAACAAAGAAAGTGAAACGCGAACGAAATATATTTTTCGAAGAACGTGAAACGCTATTAAGGGAAAAATTCGGAACGGGTGTAAAAATTAAAGAAACAAAGAAAGAAAAAGGGAAAATTGAAATAGAATTTTTCAATAAAGAAGATTTAAATCGTATTTTAGAATTATTATCTAGGGAAAACTGAAAAGCAAACCATCTTTTTGTTTATAGATGGTTTGCTTTTTTCAATACGGATAATTTTTGGTCCGTTTCCTTTATGCTCTGGGCAATAACGTCTGCCATTTTCATAACTAGATTTAATCTCGTATTCTGTAAGACAAAAAATTCCATAAAACCGTTTAAATTCACGATACCATGTATGTGTAGCTCACCGATTGCTGGTAACTTTTTATTCATCGCTGCACCAGGTTTACTAGGTCCTTCACCAACAGTTATGGAACCGATGTTTTGGGATTTTCCAAGACAAGCATCGATTGCAATAATAAAAGAATCCGGTACAGAGTTTTGTATATTCTGAATATTATCTTCGAGATTTAGGGCGTGAATGGGTTCGTCAAGTGTGCCAAATACGTGGAAGTTTTGAATGTTCATTTGTTCTAGTTTAGATCCGACTAATGGGCCAAGTGCGTCACCGGTTGAGCGATCTGTTCCAATGCAGATTATGCTGAGGGGTGTATTTTCATGAGTAGGTATGTGTGAGAGAAGAAAATCACTAATTATTGTACAAGCTTCTAAATCATGATGCATGACATTTTGCGATTTTTTTTCAAAAAAAGGTAAGCGAAAACTTCCGATATTCATGAAGCATCCATCCTTTTGATAAATTTTATAATTCGTTGTAAAAGTTTTTGGCTTTAGAATTTATTTTATAAAGCTTTAGTAATTGGGAGGTTAATTCTCAGGAATTCAAGAAAAATTAATATGGAAAATTATAAGTTCTTTATTTTTGTAAGCCGTTTATAAAATCGGAAATAATAGTACTAGTATATATATATCACTACCATTTTATACCTGGATAGAAGTAAACAAGCACAAATAAGATAATAAATTTTTTTCAGAAATAGGGAAAACTTCTGATACAATAAAGAGGATAGAAACAGAAATTTTTGCTGGAGAGGTAGAGGTATATGGATTTATTAGAGAAATGGTTTCATGCTATAAATTGGGCTCATATAGGAATGGGCGCACTAAAAATAATTATTATTTTAGTACTTGGTGCAATAGTTGTTCGTCTTGCTAGAGCGATTGTTCGAAAGGCATTTCATATGGGAAGCCGCTCACCGATTCAAATTTCGGAGCGTCGTACAGTTACTGTAGCTAAATTACTTGAAAATATTGTAGCATACGTTGTTATATTTATTATGTTAATTGCGATTTTAGGGGTATTTGGGATTAATGCAGCAGGTTTATTGGCCGGTGCTGGGGTCATTGGTTTAGCAATCGGTTTTGGTGCTCAAAGTTTAGTGAAAGATGTTATTACAGGATTATTTATTTTGTTAGAAGATCAATTTTCAGTTGGTGATTATGTTCGTATCGGCCAATTTGAAGGTGTCGTTTTAGAAATTGGATTACGTACAACGAAGATGAAAAGTTGGACAGGGGAAATCCATATTCTTCCTAATGGGAGCATTATACAGGTAACAAACTTTTCCATTAGTAATAGTGTTGCATTTGTTGATGTATCGATTTCCTATGATAGTGATATCGTGCGTGCAGAGCAGATAATTGAAGAGTTACTAGAAGAATTACCAGAAAAATATGAGCAAATGGTAGCAACACCTCAATTATTAGGTATTCAAACACTTGGTGCATCTGACGTTGTGCTCCGTGTAATTGCTGAAGTGGAACCGATGCAGCATGCACCTACTGCTAGAGCGCTTCGTAAAGAAATTAAAAATCGTCTTGATTTACACGGCATTGAGATTCCATATCCACATATGGTTTTATATAATCGTAAAGAGATGGTTAATCAAAAAGCAAATTAATGACGAGGGGAGTTTAGAGGGTGGAACAAAAGCAATATAACTTGTACGATGTTGTGGAAATGAAGAAGGCCCATCCGTGTGGTGCAAATCGTTGGAAAATTATTCGTATGGGAATGGATATCCGCATTAAGTGCGAGGGGTGTGGCCATTCGGTAATGATTCCTCGAAGAGAGTTTGATCGTAAGGTGAAAAAAATTCTTGTAAAGCACGAAGAATAGAGAAGAAGTAACAGTTGCTTTAAGCGGCTGTTACTTTTTTTGGCTTTTAGGGAACTTGTCATTTTATTCGTTACTATCTATAATGATGGAAGATTGAGACATAGGAGTGAAAAATATGGGATTAACGGCTGGGATTGTTGGTTTACCTAACGTAGGGAAATCAACATTATTTAATGCAATTACACAAGCGGGAGCAGAATCTGCAAACTATCCGTTTTGTACAATTGATCCGAACGTAGGGATTGTAGAGGTACCGGATGATCGCTTAAATAAACTAACGGAACTAGTAGAACCTAAGAAAACTGTTCCAACTGTATTTGAATTTACTGATATCGCAGGTATCGTAAAAGGCGCAAGTAAAGGTGAAGGACTAGGAAATAAATTTTTATCTCATATCCGTCAAGTAGATGCGATTTGCCAAGTTGTTCGTTGTTTTGAGGATGAAAATATTACACACGTTTCAGGAAAAGTAGATCCAATTGATGATATTGAAACGATTAACTTAGAGTTAATCTTAGCTGATTTAGAATCTGTTGATAAGCGTATTGAACGTGTAGCAAAATTAGCAAGACAAAAGGATAAAGAAGCCGTATATGAACATGAAATTTTAGTTCGTTTAAAAGAGGCGTTTGAAGAGGGAAAACCAGCTCGTACTGTTGAATTTACAGAAGAACAAATGAAAATTGTTAAAGGTCTTCATTTGCTTACAACGAAAGAAATGTTATATGTAGCGAACGTGAGTGAAGATGATATTATGGATCCATCTGAGAATAAATATGTGCAGATGGTAAAAGAATTTGCAGCGAATGAAAATTCACAAGTAATCGTTGTTTGTGCAAAAATTGAATCGGAAATTGCTGAGCTAGACGAGGAAGAGAAAAAGGTATTCCTCGAGGAGTTAGGTATTGAAGAATCAGGCCTAGACCAGTTAATTCGTGCCGCATACGATTTATTAGGATTAGCTACTTATTTCACAGCTGGTGTACAAGAAGTGCGTGCGTGGACATTCAAAAAAGGTATGAAGGCACCTCAATGTGCTGGTGTTATTCATACAGACTTTGAACGTGGATTTATTCGTGCTGAAACAGTTTCTTATGCTGATTTAATGGAGAACGGCTCTATGACAGCGGCTAAGGAAGCTGGAAAAGTACGTTTAGAAGGAAAAGAGTATATCGTAAAAGATGGAGATGTTATGCACTTCCGCTTTAACGTGTAATTCTATATTTCCTAGGAAAAATAGGGATATAAACTTGGTGAACATATCATATGTTTGCCAAGTTTTTTATTTATTGGTGAGTTGATTCATCTAACTTACTATGATATAATCTAAACTCGTGAGTAATTACTATATAATTAATTGCTCCTTGCCCATTATGGGCCGTTTAGACCAAAAGGAGGTGAAAGTGTAATGAAAAAGTACGAAATCATGTACATCATCCGTCCAAACATGGAGGAAGAAGCTCAAAAAGCTTTAGTTGAGCGCTTTGCAGGCGTTTTAACTAACAATGGTGCAGAAATCATTAACACGAAAGAGTGGGGTAAGCGTCGTTTAGCTTACGAAATCAACGACTTACGTGACGGTTTCTACATGATCTTAAACGTAAATTCTAACGCAGAAGCTGTTAAAGAATTCGATCGTTTAGCTAAGATCAACGAAGATATCCTTCGTCACATCGTTGTTAAAGAAGAAGAAAAATAATTAAGATATATAGGGAGAGTGGTTCGATTGATGAATCGTGTTATCCTCGTTGGTCGTTTAACTAAGGACCCTGACTTACGTTACACGCCCAATGGTGTTGCGGTAGCTACTTTCACGTTAGCTGTAAATCGCGCATTTGCGAATCAACAAGGTGAGCGTGAAGCTGACTTTATTAATTGTGTAATATGGCGTAAACAAGCAGAAAACGTGGCGAATTATTTGAAAAAAGGTAGCTTAGCAGGCGTAGATGGACGTCTTCAAACTCGTAATTATGAGGGACAAGATGGTAAACGTGTATATGTAACAGAGGTTCTTGCGGAGAGCGTACAATTTTTAGAGCCGCGTAATAGCGGCGGGGAGCAACGTGGTTCATTCAATCAGCAACCATCAGGAGCTGGTTACGGTAACCAAGGCTCTAACCCATTTGGTCAATCTAGTAATTCAGGTAACTCTGGATTTACGAAGAATGACGATCCATTTTCAAATGTAGGTCAACCGATTGATATTTCGGACGACGATTTACCATTTTAATGGTATGAATCGGTTATTTTTAACAAAGAATGGAGGGAAATAGACATGGCAGGACGCAAAGGTGGACGTGCGAAACGTCGTAAGGTGTGTTTCTTCACATCTAACGGTATTACTCGCATTGACTATAAAGATGTTGATTTATTAAAACGTTTCGTTTCTGAGCGTGGTAAAATTTTACCTCGTCGTGTAACAGGAACAAGCGCAAAATACCAACGCAAACTTACAGTTGCAATTAAACGTGCTCGTCAAATGGCACTTTTACCATATGTTGGTGAATAATAGCGTATGAAATGCACAGTAGAGTCGGACTCTACTGTGCATTTTGCTATGCTTTTCTTTTTAGAAAGAGGAGGTAAAAGATGAAACGTACAAGGCTTATTACAGAAGGGGCAGTTTTGTTAGCTGTATATGCAGTTTTACTTTTAACGTTCTTGTATGTACCCGTTATAAGTATGGTTGCAATATTTGCACTGCCATTACCTTTTTTATTGTTTATGGTAAGATACCCGTTTTCTAATACATGCATGCTTCTTGGGGCGGCAATTCTTATTACTATTATTGTTAGTTCACCACTTAGTCTTGTGAATACATTTATGTCAGGCATAATAGGCATCTCTTTAGGATATATGTATAAGAAGAAAAAAGAGCCAGCGGAGATATTATTGGTAGGGACGCTTGTATATTTGCTTAATTTTGTACTAGTCTATGTAGCGAGTATACAATTTTTTAACATAGATTTTCTTAAGGAAATGCAAGATATGTTCAAACAAGGAATGGAACAAAGTGAAGAAATAATGAAGGCAGCGGGTGTGCCAATTAGCCAAGAGCAAAAAGATTTGTTAGGGCAATTCAGTGATATGCTACGAATTCTTTTGCCAAGTTTGTTTGTAATGGTTTCTTTAATATATTCTTGGATTACAGTATTAATAGCAGGTAATGTTTTAAAGAGATTGAAGTATACTGTAGCACCGTGGCCTAAGTTTAAGGATATGCAATTGCCAAAAAGCATTGTTTGGTATTATGTTGTATTCATTTTACTTTCAACATTTATGAAGGTTGAATCAGATTCATATGTATATATGGCATTTTCTAATCTATATGCCATCTTTTCATTGCTACTTTTATTCCAAGGTTTTTCATTTATAGCCTTCTTCGCGCATGCAAAAGGTTATGCAAAAGCTATTCCTATTCTCAGCTTTATCGTATGTATGATTATTCCAATGTTGTTTCCTCTAGTCACAATCTTAGGTATAATTGATTTAGGCTTTTCGTTACGTTTTAAAATACAATCAAAATAAGCGAGAACGAGAAATGAAACCAGCTCGGTGAAACTCTCATTACCAATCGTGCTTTTCGTTTTTTTGCATATAAATCACTGCAATGAAATGAAAGGAGACCCGCACTGATTTTCTCACTCTGTTTTCACTTGGCATGGGTGGGAAGAGAATCTGACCGTTTCTATGCATAGTTGGAGGCTTTCTCATACCTAAAAAGTAAGGTTTTATATCGGTTTTTCAATTTGTATTTATATAAAGTTTATTATGTGACGTAAGCTTTTAGTGGAAGTTTAACTTAGGGCGTTTAATTTGTTCAACTAGCTACTGATGGAAATTGAATAATTTCCTATTTGTGTTAGTTTTACTTTATAGGAGTTGGGTACATGCCTGAATTTTATAAGAGCCAGCGGTTTTTATATCCTGTTTATGTATTGGCATTTTTTATGTTTGTGCTTATTACCATTCTAGGTTATTTTCACTGGATAATGGGAATGGCCGCTTTTTTTATTTTTTGTATTGTTCTCTTTTTGGTAATTCGATTTGAGTTGGCCTTTCAGAGGAGTTTCGAAAAGTACACAACAGAAATGATTACAAGAGTAAAGAAAGTGAGCAATGAAGCGTTTAATCAAATGCCAATTGGTATTTTGTTATACAATAAGGATTATGGAATTGATTGGGCAAATCCTTATTTGTCTTCTTGTTTGGGGCAACACTCTTTAGCAGGATGGCATTTGTATGATGTGTCAGAAACGTTACTTCTCTTTATTAAAGGAGAAACAGCTGATGATATTGTATCTTTAAATAAACGTAAGTTTCGTGTGTTTGTAAGAAAAGAAGAAAAGTTAATTTACTTCTTTGATGTAACAGAGCAAACGGAAATTGAAAAAATGTACGAGGATCAACGTACAGTTCTCGCGATTATTTATTTAGACAACTATGATGAAGTTACACAAGGATTGGATGATCAATTACGTACGAACATCACGAGCTTGGTGACATCACGCCTAAATGAGTGGGCTCTCAAATACGGCGCATATTTAAAACGAGCTTCTTCGGAGCGCTTCTTCGTTGTGTTAAATGAAAGTATTTTGGCACAAATGGAGAAAGGAAAGTTTGATATTTTAGATCAAGTACGTGAGGAAACATCAAAACGAAATATTTCACTTACACTAAGTGTTGGTGTAGGATCGGGCGACTTATCTTTATCAGAGCTTGGGGCTATGGCTCAATCTGGCTTAGATCTTGCTTTAGGACGAGGTGGAGATCAAGTTGTGATTAAACAGGCAACAGGAAAAGTGAAATTTTACGGTGGTAAAACAAATCCGGTTGAAAAACGCACACGTGTACGTGCGAGAGTTATCTCGCATGCGTTAAAAGATTTAGTGTTAGAGAGCAGTAATGTTATTATAATGGGTCATCGGGCTCCTGATATGGATGCAATTGGAGCAGCCATCGGAATTTTAAAAGTAGCACAGTTAAATGAGCGTGAAGGATACATTGTATTAGACGAGAATGATTCTGATAAAGGTATTAAACGCTTAATGGATAAAGTGAAGCAAAATGAGGAATTATGGTCTCATTTTATTACGCCACAGCAGGCTATGGAATTTGCAACGGATGATTCATTACTTGTTGTTGTTGACACTCACAAACCTTCAATGGTGATGGAGGAAAAACTTTTGCATAAGATTGAAAACGTAGTTGTAATCGACCATCATCGCCGTGGTGAAGAATTTATTGAGGGTCCTCTTCTTGTGTACATGGAGCCATATGCGTCTTCGACAGCTGAACTTGTAACTGAGCTTCTTGAATATCAGCCAAAACGTTTGAAAATGACGATGTTAGAAGCAACAGCATTACTTGCAGGGATTATAGTGGATACGAAAAGCTTTACATTCCGGACAGGTGCCCGTACATTTGATGCAGCTTCTTATCTACGTTCGCACGGAGCGGATACAGTTCTTGTACAAGAATTATTAAAAGAAGACATGCAGCAGTATTTACGAGTTGCAAAAACGATTCAAAATGCTTACATTTATAAAAATGGAATTGCAATTGCAAAAGCAGAAGGCGATGAATATTATGATCAAATATTAATCGCACAATCAGCCGATACTTTGCTAACAATGACAGGAGTAATTGCTTCTTTTGTCATTGCGAAACGTGGGGAAACCTTCATTGGAATTAGTGGGCGTTCTTTAGGTGAAGTGAATGTGCAACTAATTATGGAAAACCTAGGTGGTGGCGGACATTTAACAAATGCTGCTACACAAATGCAAAATATAAAGGTCGATGAAGCTGAAGAAAAACTTCAAAGTGTTATTGATGATTATTTACAGGGAGGCACACAATCATGAAAGTAATTTTTCTAAAAGACGTAAAAGGTAAAGGTAAAAAAGGAGAAGTAAAAAACGTACCAGACGGTTATGCAAATAACTTCTTATTAAAACAAGGATTAGCTGCAGAAGCAACAAATAGTAGCATGAAAACATTAGAGGCGCAAAAGCGTAAAGAAGAAAAAGATGCAGCAGCTGAGCTTGAAAACGCGAAAAAACAAAAAGAAACTTTAGAAAAATTAACAGTAGAATTAAAAGCAAAATCAGGCGAAGGTGGCCGTTTGTTTGGTTCTATTACAAGTAAACAAATTGTAGATGCGTTGCAAAAGGCACACAATATTAAACTTGATAAACGCAAGTTCGAAATGGATGATGCAATTCGTGCATTAGGATATACAAATGTAACTGTGAAATTACATCCACAAGTAACAGCAACAGTAAAAGTTCATGTTCGTGAACAATAAAAATAAGTTAGGCAAGGAGGATTGCGTATGAGTGACGTGCTTGCTGATCGTACCCCTCCGCATAATATAGAGGCCGAGCAAGCGGTTTTAGGGGCGATTTTCCTCGATCAAGATGCGTTAACGTCGGCTTCAGAACTGCTGCTATCTGAATCTTTTTATCGGACAGCACACCAAAAGATTTTTGGAGTTATGCTTGAACTATCTGATAAAGGAGAACCAATTGATTTAGTTACTGCAACAGCAGCACTTGCTGACCAAGGTTTGCTAGAAGAGGTTGGTGGTGTTTCCTATTTAGCTGAATTAGCAGAGGCTGTTCCGACAGCTGCTAACGTAGAGTATTATGCACGTATTATTGCAGAAAAAGCACTTTTGCGTCGTTTGATTCGAACAGCAACTCACATTGTATCAGATGGTTATGAACGTGAAGATGATGTAGAGGGCTTGCTAAATGAAGCGGAGAAAAAAATATTAGAAGTATCACATCAAACAAATGCAAAAGCATTCCAAAATATTAAGGATGTTCTTGTAGATGCTTATGATAAAATTGAACTTTTGCATAATCAAAAAGGTGAAGTTACAGGGATACCAACTGGGTTTACTGAATTAGATAAGATGACAGCAGGATTTCAGCGTAACGATTTAATCATTGTGGCAGCCCGCCCTTCGGTGGGAAAAACGGCATTTTCACTGAATATCGCACAGAATGTGGCAACTAAAACAGATGAAAATGTAGCAATTTTTAGTTTAGAGATGGGTGCTGATCAACTTGTTATGCGTATGCTTTGTGCAGAAGGAAATATTGATGCGCAAAGACTTCGTACTGGCTCGTTAACTTCGGATGATTGGGCAAAGTTGACAATGGCAATGGGAAGTCTTTCGAATGCTGGGATATATATTGATGATACGCCAGGAATTCGAGTTAGTGAAATTCGTGCGAAATGCCGCAGATTAAAGCAAGAACAGGGACTTGGAATGATTTTAATCGATTACTTACAGCTTATTCAAGGTAGTGGGAAATCTGGTGAAAACCGTCAGCAGGAAGTGTCTGAAATTTCCCGTACATTAAAAGGAATTGCGCGTGAGCTACAAGTTCCTGTTATTGCCTTATCTCAGCTTTCTCGTGGTGTTGAATCTCGTCAAGATAAACGTCCGATGATGTCTGATATTCGTGAATCAGGAAGTATTGAGCAGGATGCCGATATTGTGGCCTTCTTGTATCGTGAGGATTACTATGATCGTGAAACGGAAAATAAAAACACGATTGAAATTATTATTGCCAAGCAACGTAATGGTCCGGTAGGATCTGTAGAGCTTGCATTCGTGAAGGAATTTAACAAATTCGTAAACTTAGAGCGACGTTTCGATGATGGACATGCGCCACCGGCATAGTAGAAGTATAAAAAAGAAACGCATTTCTTATAATAAGATGTGTTTCTTTTTTTTTTTATATAAGATAGGGCTTTTATCGTGCGAATAAAGAATTCTTACGAACGAAACCGATAAAAGGTAAAAAAATGTTCGTTTTTAAATTGACTTCTTTTTTCATTTTGGTACAATTATATTGTTTGAAAAGTTCGTTTGAAAATTGCGGAGGTGCTTTAATAATGTCTTCAGTAGTAGTTGTAGGAACACAGTGGGGCGATGAAGGAAAAGGTAAAATTACTGATTTTCTTTCTGAGCATGCGGAAGTAGTTGCAAGATATCAAGGTGGAAATAACGCTGGGCATACAATTGTTTTTGGCGGAGTTAAATATAAATTACACTTAATTCCATCTGGTATTTTCTATAAAGAAAAAATTTGTGTAATCGGAAACGGTATGGTAGTAGATCCGAAAGCATTACTTGTAGAGTTAAAATACTTACACGATCGTGGTGTAAGCACTGATAACTTACGTATTAGTAACCGTGCACACGTTATCTTACCTTATCACTTAAAACAAGATGAGTTAGAAGAAGAGAGTAAAGGCGATAACAAAATCGGTACTACGAAAAAAGGTATCGGTCCTGCATATATGGATAAAGCTGCTCGTATTGGTATCCGTATGGCTGATTTATTAGATCGTGAAGCATTTAAAGAAAAGCTTGAACGCAGTTTAGCAGAGAAAAATCGTTTATTTGAAAAAATGTACGATACAGAAGGTTTCAGTGTAGAAGAAATCTTTGAGGAGTACTTCGAATATGGACAACAAATCGCACAATATGTATGCGATACATCTGTCGTATTAAATGATGCATTAGATGACAACCGTCGCGTATTATTTGAAGGTGCACAAGGTGTTATGCTTGATATTGACCATGGTACGTACCCATTCGTTACATCTTCTAACCCAGTTGCTGGTGGTGTGACAATCGGATCTGGTGTTGGTCCTTCAAAAGTTAATCGTGTAGTAGGTGTGTGTAAAGCATATACAAGCCGTGTTGGTGACGGTCCATTCCCTACTGAACTTCATGATGAAATTGGTCATCAAATTCGTGAAGTTGGTCGTGAATATGGTACAACAACAGGTCGTCCACGCCGCGTAGGTTGGTTTGATAGTGTTGTTGTAAGACATGCACGTCGTGTTAGTGGTTTAACGGATTTATCATTAAACTCTATCGATGTATTAACGGGTATTCCAACTGTTAAAATCTGTGTTGCTTACAAATACAACGGAGAAGTTTTAGACGAAGTTCCAGCAAACTTAAACATTTTAGCAAAATGTGAGCCTGTTTACGAAGAGCTTCCAGGTTGGACGGAAGATATTACTGGTGTAAGATCATTAGATGAGCTTCCTGAAAATGCAAGAAAATATGTAGAGCGTGTTTCTGAATTAACAGGAATTCAATTATCTATGTTCTCAGTTGGTCCAGATCGTAATCAAACAAACATCGTTCGTAACGTATACGGTGGTTAATTAAGATAAAATGGATTTATTTAAGAAAAAACTCATGCTTACATGAGTTTTTTCTTATCTTTTGTAAAAAAAATATAAAAAAGTATTGCAAACATAAAAGTTCTTATGGTAAGATAACTCTTGTCGTCACGAAAATATGACGTTGGTGAGTACGAGCCATTAGCTCAGTTGGTAGAGCATCTGACTTTTAATCAGAGGGTCGAAGGTTCGAGTCCTTCATGGCTCACCATTTTATTTTTCGTGGCCCGTTGGTCAAGTGGTTAAGACACCGCCCTTTCACGGCGGTAACACGGGTTCGAATCCCGTACGGGTCATGTTATATATATATGTTTTGTGGTCCCGTGGTGTAGTGGTTAACATGCCTGCCTGTCACGCAGGAGATCGCCGGTTCGACCCCGGTCGGGACCGCCACTTTTGTTTATACCACCATTAGTGGTTTTATATATATGTTTTGGCTCGGTAGCTCAGTCGGTAGAGCAGAGGACTGAAAATCCTCGTGTCGGCGGTTCGATTCCGTCCCGAGCCACTCTAAGGATATTAAGTGGGCCCACTTAATATCCTTTTTATATTGTTCAATTTTACAAATGAGAGTAGTTATTTTACAATAGAATGAGAAGCCTCTAGCAGTTGAAGCTAGAGGTTTTTCTATAGATTATACAGCGTTCCATATGTAAGGGAACCATACATGATTCTAGGAGAATAGAGGATAAAATACTCAAACAAGGGATAAAGTTGTATAGATATATACTATGTAAAGAATTGTGCATGTTTGAGGATGAATGACCATATTTTTATTAGGAGGAACTATACAATGATGGGAAAGAAAATCTTAGTCGTTGATGATGAGAAACCGATTGCGGATATTTTAAAATTCAATTTAGAAAAAGAAGGTTTTGAAATTGTCATGGCACATGATGGTGACGAAGCTATTGAAAAGGCAAACGAAGAACAACCAGATATGGTTTTACTGGATATTATGTTACCGGGGAAAGATGGATTAGAAGTTTGTCGTGAAATACGAAAAAGTTCTGAAATGCCAATTATTATGTTAACTGCAAAAGACTCTGAAATCGATAAAGTGTTGGGATTAGAGCTTGGTGCAGATGATTATGTAACAAAACCATTTAGTACACGTGAATTATTGGCACGTGTAAAAGCAAACTTGCGTCGTCATCAACAAGGTGGCTCAGCCGAAAAAGAAGAAAATACAGAAATGGTTATTGGACCAATTATAATTAATCCAAATGCGTACAGTGTAACAAAAAGAGATGAAAGCATCGAACTTACGCATCGTGAATTTGAATTACTTCACTATTTGGCGAAGCATTTAGGACAAGTTATGACACGTGAACATTTATTACAAACAGTTTGGGGATACGATTATTTTGGAGATGTACGTACAGTAGATGTAACAGTACGTCGTTTACGTGAAAAAATCGAAGATAACCCAAGTCATCCAACTTTAATTGTAACAAGACGTGGAGTAGGGTATTACTTGCGTGATCCAGAGCAGGAATAGTATATGAAGAAAGTTGGTTTTTTTCAATCGATTCATTTAAAGTTTGTGCTCATATATATGCTATTAATTTTGATAGCAATGCAGGTTATTGGTGTATATTTTGTTCGTGAACTGGAGAAAAGTCTCGTACAAAGTTTTAAGGATTCATTAACGCAGCAAACCAACTTACTGTCTTATAATTTGAAGCAAGAGTTTGCAAAAGAGCGTGAAAAAACAGATCCAACTTTAGAAGAGGCGCTTAAAACATCAATCACTGAATTTACTGCAGACCGTAAAAAAGATATCCAAGAAGTACGTGTTATTGATCCAAATAGGCGTCTATTAGCAATATCTAATCAATCTAAGCAAGGTATGGTAGGTAAAACAATAACAGACATAACAGTGCAAAGGGCTATTGTACAAAAAAAGGCTGAAGGTAAGATTGAGAAAGATGGAAATACGGGCCATCGTGTTCAAGTTATGGCTACCCCAATTGAAAACGATAAGGGGAAAATAATTGGTGTCATTCATATCGTTGCTTCGATGGAAGATGTCTATAAACAGATGAAGGATATCAATCAAATTTTTGCGACTGGGACAGTGATTGCTTTATTAGTAACAGCGGTTCTAGGTATTTTATTAGCTCAAACAATTACACGACCAATTTCAGATATGCGAAGACAAGCAATTGAAATGGCGAAGGGAAATTATTCCCGTAAAGTAAAGGTAAATAGTCATGATGAAATTGGTCAATTAGCATTAGCATTTAATAATTTATCTAAAAAATTACAACAAGCACGTTCTTCAACTGAAAGTGAGAGACGTAAACTTTCGTCCGTTTTATCTCATATGACAGATGGTGTAATTGCTACTGATCGAAAAGGGGATATTATCTTACTAAATGACCCTGCAGAGAAGATGCTAAATGTTTCGCGTGAGACGGCGTTAGATCAGTCAGTTTTAGACGTATTAGGTATTCAAGAGGAATTTACGCTCGATCATCTATATGAAGAGCCAGATTCTGTTTTATTAGATTTTAGTACACGAAATGAACCATACATCTTGCGAGCTAGTTTTTCCGTTATTCAAAAGGAGACGGGTAAACCAAATGGTTTAATCGCTGTATTATATGATGTGACCGAACAAGAGCGTATTGACCGTGAGCGCCGTGAGTTTGTGGCGAATGTATCACATGAACTGCGGACACCATTAACAACGATGCGGAGCTATTTAGAGGCACTTAGTGATGGTGCATGGCAAGATCCGAATATTGCACCGCAATTTTTAACAGTTACACAAGAAGAAACAGAAAGAATGATTCGACTTGTGAATGCCTTGTTGCAATTATCAAAGTTAGATAGTACAGAACATCGTTTAATGAAAGAGTGGGTAGACTTTACGGATTTCTTTAATAATGTTATTGATCGTTTTGAAATGTCAAAAGAACAAAATGTAATCTTTAAACGTTCATTCTCTAAGAAATCTAGATTTATTGATATGGATGCTGATAAAATTACACAAGTTTTATATAACATTATTTCGAATGCTTTAAAATATTCTCCTGAAGGTGGAACAGTAACGTATCGCCTGCGTGATCGAGAGGATATGTTAGAAATTAGTGTAAGTGACCAAGGAATGGGTATTCCGAAAGAAAATGTAGAGAAGATTTTCGAACGTTTTTATCGTGTAGATAAGGCTCGTTCAAGACAGATGGGTGGAACAGGCTTAGGTTTAGCTATTGCTAAGGAAATGATTGAGGCGCATGGTGGATCTATTTGGGCAAAAAGTGAGGAAGGAAAAGGGACAACGATTTACTTCACACTTCCAATGGCGAAGGAAGAAGAGGACGATTGGGAATGAATATGGAAAACTTTAAAACTATTGTCCTTATTAACTTAGTTGTCATTAGTCTGTTTCTTACTTTTAATTTATGGACGTATGTACCTGATTCTAATTCGATGCAAAGCACAAAGTTTGTCCAAGGAAATGCAGATGCATTAAAACAAGATGTTTCAAATGTAATTGTGCCATCTTCTATAATTGTTCATAAGGATAAGAAGCATTTTGTAAGTGAAAAGAAAGATAATATCGACTTGTTATATACAATTATCGAGAGAGGGGAATTGCACGATTTTAAGGATATTACGAGCTCTATCCCTAAAGGTGATTTCCTCTCTTATGTGCACGAGGAAGGCAAAATTGAAATTGTCTTTCCAACAGAAGTTCCGTTTGATGCGATTAGGGGCGTATTAACAATTAAAGATAAGAAATTAGATATGTTTAATTTTGATCGTATTATTGTTGATCCTTCTAAAAGTCGTGATCAAAATATTGATGTGAATTTTGTTTCTTATAACAATCATAAAGTGTATAAAATGACATTAACAGGTGTGAATCTAAGAGACGTTATAAATGCACAAAATCAATTTTTAGCTTTGGCAAGACCATATTTTGCGTATGACATAAGTGATACGAAAAGAATATTCTTACCAGATGGTTCAACAGAAATGCAAGATTTAATGTATTTTGCGACAGACATGGGAGTAGAATCATTCAAAAATGCACTATTTAGTGATCCGCGTTATGTAACCCCTATGTCTAATGAATTAGAGGAAACTTATACGGATGGTATTCGCCTTATGCAAGTGAATAAGCAGAACCGAATGCTAACGTATACGAATCCATCTGTGGCTAGCGGTGCGCGCATGTATGGAAATCTCCTTATGCAAAAAAGTTTCGAATTTGTTAATAGTCATAGCGGCTTAACAGATGCATATAGATTTGATTATCTAAATTCCAAGGGGAAAACAAAGTTCCGTTTATATGAAGAAGATTTACCCGTATTTAATAGCGAAGGAATGACTACATTAACACAAGTATGGGGATCGGAAGAATTAATTAGCTATAAGCGACCATTATTTAATTTGTTAATCGATAAGGGTGAGGATAAAAAGACGGTACTTCCATCTGGATGGACTGTTATAGAATCATTACAAAAAAAATCGAATCTAGATAAAAAGTTAATTCAAGATATAGGAATTGGTTATAAATTAGTAACAGAAAATGGACCAAATGGGCCAAATGGACAAGTTGCAAGTGGAAACTTAAAGCCGATTTGGTATGTCGTTTATGGTGAAAATTATCAAGTGTTTGAGTGGAGTGAAGAAAAGGAGGGAGAGCTAAATGGACTGGAATCGGATTAAAACAATATTTATTGTTACCTTTTTTATTTTAGACCTCTTTCTCGTTTTTCAATTCATTTCAAAGCAGGATAGTAATCAATTAGACTTAATGGCAGAAACAAGGGTAGATCAACAATTAAAAGATGATAACATTACAGTTGGTGATTTGCCAAAAGAACCAAAGAAAGATTCTTTTATTACAGCGAAAAATAAGGAATTTAAAGAAGAGGATATACGTTCCTTAAAAAATCAAACAGTTACTTTACAAGATGCCAACACAATTGTAAGTAAATTAAAGGAACCATTGTTAAACGCAAAAACACTGTCTAAAGATAAATATAGTGAGTTTTTGAAAAGCTATGTATTAGATGGTCAGAAATATGAGTTTGGTAAAGCAGAAGCAACGAAAATCTATTTCTTTCAAAAGTATAAAGATAAGCCTATTTTCTATAATGATCATGGGATGATTGTTGTGGATATAAATGAGAAAGGTGAATTTGTTTCATATACACAAACAATGCTAACTGATTTGAAAGAGATGGGTGAGAATGAGAAAGCAAAAGAGCAAGAGATTATTACAGCTCAAACAGCTTTAGAAAATTTATTCTTTAAGAATGAAATAAAACAAAATACGCATTTTAAAGAAGCGCAGATTGGATATGCGACTCTCGTTACATCTTCTGCTTCTAATATGCAAGTGCTTGCTCCGACATGGAATTTAAAAACAGATCGAAAAGTAGATTATTTTGTGAATGCTATTGAAGGACAAGTTATTAAGTTAGGGAAAGAAAAGGAAAATGAAAAAATAATGGAGTGAGCAGAAATGAGTTTGCATTTTAGTGTGCTTGCAAGCGGCAGTACAGGAAATGCGCTATATGTAGGGACCGAGAAACAAAAATTGCTCATTGACGCAGGCTTGAGTGGAAAAGCGACAGAAGCTTTATTTAGGCAAGCTGAACTAGACATACAAGATATATCGGGTATTCTTGTCACGCATGAGCATAGTGACCATATTAAAGGTCTCGGCGTTTTAGCACGTAAATATCAGTTACCTGTGTATGCAAATGAAAAAACGTGGAGTGCTATGGAGCATTTAATTGGTAACATTCCAACCGATCAAAAATTTGTTTTCTCAATTGGTGATGTAAAAACATTTGGAGATATTGAAGTGGAATCATTTGGCGTTTCTCATGACGCTGCAGAGCCAATGTTTTATGCATTTCATCATAATGGTAGAAAACTGGCTCTTATTACAGATACGGGTTATGTGAGTGATCGTATGAAAGGTATCATTAAAGGAGCAAATGCATTTGTGTTTGAAAGTAATCATGATGTGGAAATGCTTCGTATGGGACGTTATCCATGGAGTATAAAACGACGCATTTTAAGCGATGTGGGTCACGTTTCTAATGAAGATGCCGCGCTTGCAATGACGGATGTTATCACAGATGAAACGAAACACATTTATTTAGCCCATTTGAGTTTAGATAATAATATGAAAGAATTAGCACGTATGTCTGTTGCGCAGGTGTTAGAGGAAAAAGGTTTCGCAGTTGGAGAAGCATTTGAGATACATGATACAGATCCAAAGGCACCAACGAAAATTCAATACGTATAATTCTTGGTTTTAGTAAACAATAAAGGAGAATATAGTTGTTTTCGGAAGGATTGGTGAACAAGTATGTCCTTTATTGATGAAGAAGAATTCCGTATGAAACGAACAGGGAAAAAGAAGCGCAAAAGTATCGTTATTTCTAGTATAGCGGGAACAATTGTAGGGGCTTCATTGTTTGCATTTGGAGCCCCTTTATTTTCTGAATCTGAAACCGGTCCCTTAGAGCAAGCTGAGGCCAGTGAAGGGAACATGGTAGGAAAGCAATCACAAACAGTGAGCCGCTCTGGTTTTGTAGATGCTGTTGATCGTGCATCGGAAGCTGTTGTTGGTGTTATTAATATACAACGTGATAATTTTTCAGAAGCAGATGCGGAAGCTGGGACAGGATCAGGTGTAATTTATAAGAAAACAAATGGTCATGCTTACATTGTGACAAATCATCATGTTGTCGCAGGGGCGAATCGTATTGAAGTGAGCTTAAGCGATGGTAAAAAGGTTCCTGGTAAAGTATTAGGTAGTGATGTAGTTACAGATTTAGCGGTTTTAGAGATAGATGCAAAACCTGTAAAGAAAGTTATTGAAATAGGGGATTCTAATACGGTTCGTCGTGGAGAAGCAGTAATTGCAATTGGAAACCCACTTGGATTACAGTTTTCTGGAACAGTAACGCAAGGGATTATTTCTGCAAATGAGCGAATTGTTCCTGTAGACTTAGATCAAGATGGGCATTATGATTGGCAAGTAGAAGTATTGCAAACAGATGCAGCTATCAACCCAGGGAATAGTGGTGGTGCACTTGTAAATGCGGCAGGGCAACTAATTGGAATCAACTCGATGAAAATTGCAGCAAAAGAAGTAGAAGGGATCGGACTTGCCATCCCAGTTACAAGAGCAGTTCCTGTTATGAATGAGCTTGAAAAGCATGGGAAAGTAAGGAGACCTTATGTTGGGGTTGAACTTAGATCTTTAAATGAAATTCCGAATTATTACTGGTCTGAAACATTGCATTTACCAAGTAGTGTAACGGAGGGTGTTTGTATTTTGGATGTGAAAAGCCCATCGCCTGGTGCAAATGCAGGACTCAGGGAACATGATGTAATTGTGGCTGTTGATGGAAAGACAATACATGATATTATCGGTTTCCGAACGGTATTATATAATAAAAAGATTGACGATAAGATGACTCTGACGTTTTATCGTGGTACAAAACGAGCAACAACAACGGTTAAATTAGGCAGTCAAAACTATTAAGAAAACAGGAGGGCGTCCTCCTGTTTTCTATTGTGAAATAGTGAGGTGAAAAATATGAAGCTACCTTGTTGTTTAGAACATGTAGAATTAGCGTTAGATATCATTGTGGATGAATGTGAAGTAGCGCCAGTTATCAACAGTGTGGATAACTCAGAAAAAGATCAAAAAACATGTGAATTTTGTCAAAACAAGGCGACATATGTTGTATCGAACACAGATTCTCACACAATATGTGGGTAACGGGTGTGGATATGTGGATAAGTTTTGTGGATAACGTGTTTGTAAGGTGGGGAATACGTGTGAATATCTCGATTATTTCAATCGGAAAATTAAAAGAAAAATATTTAAAACAAGGTATTGCAGAATACCTAAAACGACTCTCTGCGTACGCAAAAGTAGAAGTTATTGAATTGCCGGATGAAAAAGCGCCAGAAAACTTAAGTGAAGCAGAAATGTTAATTGTAAAAGAAAAAGAAGGGATACGTATACTAGATAAAATTTCAGATGATACACATGTTATTGCATTAGCAATTGAAGGAAAACAAAAGTCATCAGAAGAATTTGCAGCGAATCTGGATCGTCTTGCTACATATGGAAAAAGTAAAGTAGCATTTGTCATTGGGGGATCACTTGGACTTAGTTCAGAAGTGATGAAGCGTTCTAATGAATCACTTTCATTTTCGAAAATGACATTGCCGCATCAGCTGATGAGATTGGTACTTTTAGAGCAAGTGTATCGGGCATTTCGGATTAATCGTGGAGAACCGTATCATAAATAAGCACATAGTTATTTGAGGAAGAAGTATCAAAGAATAAAACAATATCTTCGGTGCTTCTTTTTTCTATTTTGTCAGAATGATATACGAATGTATGTGTGAAATATTTGTGTTTTTCTACAGGCAGTGTAGGTGGAAATTTTGAAAAAGCAGAAAGAGTATCAAAAACTTTATTAAACAAAACTTCTTTAATAGCAGGTTCTTGTAATTTTTGTTCTATATATTGTTTTCTATCGTTTATTTAAAGTATTTGGGTTGCTTTATAAATCCTTAAAAATTCCAATGTTTTATCTACGTGTGATACCAGCGAAGAATGTTCGTAAGTGAACAGTACATTCTCAATCTCGTTGAATGACCTTTCATTGTGACTATACTTTTTATATTTTTGTTGGATTATATTGTGCGGCTTATGATGACTCTGTCACGCCCCTCGCATAAACCTCCTTGCTTACAAATTTGTAAGCTTTTTGTCATGTTTTTAAATAGTACTAACTGTATGTGAAGATTATAATTCTAACCATAAAGTACTTATTTTATATCAAACAATTCTTACCCAAGGAGGTTTCACAATGAAAAAATATATTGTAACTTTAATACCACTGATCTTAGGAATGGGATGTTTAATTAGTTATAACATTCTTAGTGCTGAATCTACAGTTGCAGCAAATGGTGTTCTTGTAGAACCGTTTTATTTACTACCAATGGGTTATGCATTTTTAACTATCAGTATCATTAGTTTTGTTATATCTAAATTTAAAAAAGAGCCTGAATCCAGACTCTTTTTTTGTGCCCATTATATTTCGTGCTCACATCGTAAATGTTCAACAAATAAAAGCTAGATTCCCCAAAGGAACCTTCCTAATTAAAAATCCCAGATGGCCTTTTTAATGTTTTATAATAATTAGAAGAATTATTTGTTTAGATTATAGTAAGATAAGTAAAATCATATGCTTTCAAACAGAGAAAATGGTAAAATTAGTTTCCTTGAATAAGTATGTTTCTATTTATAAAAAATTGTGCTGTAATATTGATAGAACAATATTTTATTTTGTTCTAAGTAGTTAAAGAAGTGGGGAATTGAGGTTGAAAAAGTTCAAGAAGTTTTACTTAGAGATTACAAGTGTATGTAATCTTGCATGTAGCTTTTGTCCGCCAACAGAACGGCAGAAGCAATTTCTTTCTGTGGAGGATTTTTCTAAGAGATTAGACCAAATTAAACCTCACACAGACTACATTTATTTACATGTAAAGGGAGAGCCATTGCTCCATCCTAAAATAGACCAATTGCTGGACTTAAGTCATGAAAAAGGGTTTAAAGTTAATATTACAACAAATGGAACGTTAATTCATAAAAAGAGACATAAATTATTAAATAAACCTGCATTAAGACAAATGAATTTTTCACTTCATAGTTTTGATGGGCATCCAGGATCTGAAGATAAAGAAGGATATGTAAGAAGCATCCTTTCCTTTATTAAAGAAGCAACAAGTCAATCAGAATTAATTGTTTCGCTGAGACTATGGAACCTGACACAAGACAATAAGACGAATCTTGAAATACAAAGAAACAGACAATTATTGGAAATTATTGAGAAAGAATTTGATTTACCATACAAAATTGAAGAGAAGATCACACCAGGAAGTGGCGTGAAAATTGCAGATCGCATTTTTATTAATCAAGATTACGAATTTCAATGGCCGGCCTTGCATGAAGAAGAGGATGATGGAAAGGGCTTCTGTCATGGTCTTCGAAATCAAGCTGGTATTTTAGCAAACGGAACTGTCATTCCTTGTTGCTTAGATGGTGAGGGAATCATTAATCTTGGAAATATTAATGAGGCCTCATTCTCTGAGATTATCGAAGGGGATAGAGCAAAAAATATTGTAGATGGATTTTCACGTAGAGTGGCTGTAGAGGAATTATGTAGAAAATGTGGATATCGTAAAAGGTTTGGAAAATAAGAAATGAGATCGCATAAGAAAAATGAGCAAGTACGAAATAAGGTACTTGCTCATTTTTTTCTATAATAATCAATATTTATTCCCCTTAAAGGGCAAATAGAGCTTAATATACTTTATCACCATTAAAGATTGAGTTTTTTACGACAACATAATCTACAGTACGGATTGCATCTAATTTCGTTCCACCAGCATAAGAAATAGACGACTGAAGATCTTGTTCCATTTCAATCAATGTAGCTTCTAAAGATCCTTTATGCTCGACAAACATTTTTTTACCTTCTACGTTTTTCTTTTCACCTTTTTGGAATTCTGAAGCTGAACCAAAGTATTCTTTGTAGAGCTTCCCATCCTTTTCAATTGTTTCCCCTGGAGATTCTTCATGTCCAGCAAATAATGAACCAATCATAACCATAGTTGCACCAAATTTAATTGATTTAGCTATATCACCATGAGTACGAATACCGCCGTCAGCAATAATTGGTTTGCTAGCTGCTTTTGCACACCAGCGAAGTGCAGCCAATTGCCAGCCACCAGTTCCAAAGCCTGTTTTAATTTTTGTAATACATACTTTACCAGGTCCGATTCCTACTTTTGTTGCATCAGCACCAGCGTTTTCTAGTTCTCTTACTGCTTCTGGAGTCCCCACATTTCCTGCGATAACAAAGCTTTCAGGTAAATGTGTTTTAATGTGTTGAATCATTTTTATTACCGCATTGGAATGCCCATGTGCGATATCGATTGTAATATATTCAGGAGAAAGCTGTTCAGTTGCTAATTGTTGTACAAATTCGTACTCTTCTCCCTTAACGCCAACACTAATAGATGCGATTAATCCACGAGAGTGCATATCTTTAATGAAAGAGATACGCTTCTCTGGCTCAAAACGATGCATGATATAGAAATATCTATTTTCCGCTAAATATACAGCGATTTTTTCATCTATAATTGTTTGCATATTTGCAGGTACGACAGGTAATTTAAATGTATGTTTTCCTAAAGTCACACTTGTATCACACTCAGAACGGCTATTTACTATGCATTTTGCAGGAATTAATTGAATATCTTCATAGTCGAATACTTTTTCCATAGATTACACCCCTAAATACGAATATTTTATTCTTTAGTAAAAGAAAATGTTCGTCCAAAAAATAATGTACATTATTTTTTTTATTAAGTCAAAGATTTTAGTGTTTATTTATCAAATATAGGGGTGGAATTTTAAAATATCATAAATAATACCGAATTAATCTGTTGTTTTATCTTTATATTGTTCGTTTTTGAAAGATATATGACTAAAGTTTAATTGATAATGTCAAATAATATTTTGAAATATAATAATGGAATAACAAAAAAAGAAAGGTGCTTAAAATCTCCTTCTTTTTTTGTTATTTATTATCTTCAAGGACTTGATATTTCTCTTTTAATTCTTTTAAATCATTTACCAATTGCTCTCCAATTGTAGGAGTAAGATCTTCGTATATAGGAGATAATGCTTTTTCCCATTCTTTTCTTTCTACATCAGTTAGTGTATGAATTTGGATGGATGAGTTTTGTTTAATAAGTTCAAGTTGTTTTTCATTCATTCGGATGGATTGATGGTTGTTCCATTCGGTTGTTTCTTTCATTGCTTCAAGTAATATTTGCTTCGTTTTTTCCGTTTGTTGATTCCACGTTTTTTGATCCATCATTACAACATAGCCTAAATAACCATGATTACTAATTGTCAAATAGTTTTGAACGTTATAAAATTTTTTAGAGTAGATATTTGAAATTGTATTTTCTTCACCATCAACTTTACCAGTTTCAATTAATTTATATGTAGAATTAAATGAATCTTGATGTGCATCAACTTTTAATAAATCAAATTGAGATTGGATAACATCACTTTGCATAATGCGAAAGGATTGTCCTTGTATATCTTTAGGGGTATAAATAGGTCCTTTATTTGAAGTAATTTGTTTAAAGCCATTCGACCAATGGGCAAGCCCCTTAATCTTATCTTTTTGTAAGGATTGAAGTAATTGCTCTCCAATTTTTCCGTTTAAGCCTTCTTGAATGGCCTCATAACTTGGAAAGGCAAATGGCAAGTCTAGCACGCCCCATTCGTGAGATAACATTCCAAGTTTTGA
Organism: Bacillus sp. AFS023182; assembly: GCF_002560575.1. Taxonomy (NCBI): domain Bacteria; kingdom Bacillati; phylum Bacillota; class Bacilli; order Caryophanales; family Bacillaceae; genus Bacillus; species Bacillus sp. AFS023182. The sequence goes on from NZ_NTRO01000051.1 coordinate 42,125, forward strand.
GGTAGAAGGGGCAATAAAATGAACTTGTCCAGCTTTTAAAGCGCGAATTTCTTCTATATCAGAATAGAGACTCCCGTTTGGAAAAATTTCTATTTTTATATTACCATTTGATTTTTCGTTAACAAGCTCAGCAAATTTACTAGCTGCAAGTCCTTTAGGTGTATTTTCTGCTACAACATGACTAAATTTGAAAACAATTTGTTTGTTTAGTCCTTCTTGGTCATCATCATATGCAAGTTTCCCTTGGGAAAAAGGACTTTGAAACTTTACAAATAACGCGCTAGTAATTAAAACAATAAAAAGGAGTATAAAAGTAGCTATTTTTTTCATTTTAAACCTCCTCGTGGGTCGTTATTGTAAGCATACCGAGAAGATTTTTATTCGTAAAGGTGCTTTTAGGGGAAAGGGGAACGAACAGTGAAACAATTGCCTATCCGCTGGAAAATTACAATTTTATCCTATGCAGTAGTTATTTTTTCATTACTCATTGGTGGAATTGTTATCATCGCAAATATTCAACAAAAGGAAGAGAAAGAATTAAGAATTAGATCAATGAATACGGCGCGGACAGTGGCGGAATTATCAGATGTAAAGAAATCACTTCAGGAAGCAACGGGATGGTTTACACTGAACCCGGCTATTGAAAATATACGAGTAATTAATGAAACAGACTATATAGTAGTAATGAATATGGAGCGAATTCGATATTCGCATCCTGTAAAAGAAATGATTGGAAGGCCATCAAAAGGGACGGATGAAGAAGCGGCATTTGCGGAGCATATTTACTTTTCAAAAGCAAAAGGAGAGATAGGTACTGTAATTCGTGCTTTTATGCCTATTAAGGATCAAAATTTAAATCAAATTGGTGTTGTTGTTGTTGGAAATAAAATACCGAATTTCTGGGAGATTATGCTGGGATTAGCAGAAGAAATTACTTTTATTGTCATATTAACTTTAATATTTGGATTGATGGGTTCATTGATGCTTGCTAATCATATTAAAAAACAGATGTTTCAGTTAGAGCCTTATGAAATTAAACGGATGTTAGAAGAACGAACAGCAACCTTTCATTCGATTAATGAGGGTGTGATTGCAATTGATAATCAAGAGATTATTACTATTTTTAATGAAAAAGCAAAGCAGGTTTTTCATGTAGATGGAAATGTTGTAGGGAAGCCCATTCGTACAGTCTTAAAGGATACGAGACTTCCAGAAATCGTTGAGAGGAATCAGGCAGTATACAATGAAGAGATAAAAGTAAGTGGAAAGGTAATTCTAAGTAATCGCATACCAATCAAGAAAGATAATGAACTGATTGGGGCTGTGGCAATCTTTCAAGATCGCACTGAAGTTACGAAGCTTGCAGAGGAATTAACAGGAGTGAAAACCTTTGTTGAGGCACTTCGAGTACAAAGTCATGAGCATATGAATAAGCTTCATACAATAGCAGGTTTAATTCAACTTGGCAAAGCCGATAAGGCATTACAACTTGCTTTCCACACTTCAGAAGAACAAGGAAGTGTAACAAACTTTTTAAATGAAACGATTAAAAATGATGCTATTGCTGGTCTCCTCTTGAGCAAAGTAAGTCGGGGAAAGGAATTAGGGATACAGGTCGTAATTGACCAAAATAGTTATTTAGAAGTATTTCCTTATCAACTGGATCAACATGATTTCGTTGTATTACTAGGTAACTTAATCGAAAATGCCTTTGGATCATTTGAGCAAACTGAGGTAGAGAATAAAAGAATTGATATTAGTATTGAACAGTCTGAAGATGTATGTGCAATATTAATTGAGGACAATGGATGTGGAATAAAAGAGGAGCATTTACCAAAAGTGTATGAGAAAGGATTTACTGTGAATAAGATTGGTGGAACAGGCTATGGGCTTTTTCTAGTAAAGCAAATTGTTGAAAAGGGAAGAGGAGAGATTAACATTTCATCTTTTCAAGATGAAGGAACTTCTTTTATCATTACTTTTCCAATGGAGATGGGGGCGGAATTGTATGAAATATAAAGAGGAAATCAAAGTACTATTGGTTGAAGACGATCCGATGGTTCAGGAAGTAAATAAAGAATTTATTAGAAGTGTAAAGGGGTTTCAAGTGGTGGCTGTTGCTAATAATGGCGAGGAGGGGATTAACATCGTTCAAAAAGTGAATCCAGATCTCGTTATTTTAGATATTTTTATGCCGAAAAAGGATGGTATTAAGGTATTACAGGAATTTAGAAAACTTGAGTTAGAAACAGATGTAATCGTTGTTTCTGCTGCAAAAGATAGGGAAACGATTAAACTTATGCTTCAAAATGGGGCAATGGATTATATTATTAAGCCTTTTAAGCTATACCGAATTCAACAAGCATTGGAAAAATATCGACGATATAGAATGAGTTTGAAGGAAACTGGGGCGATTTCGCAGGAACAGCTGGATTTATTATTATATTCTGGACGTTCTAAGAAAACAGCAAGTAATTTGCCAAAGGGATTAAACGAGTTTACATTGAATGAAATCGAAGAATATGTAAAAAAACAAGATGAACCTCGTTCTGCAGAGGAGGTAGCAAGTGCAATTGGAATAGCTAGAGTTACTGCTCGGCGCTACTTGGATTATTTAGAAAAAAGAGGTTTGATTCATTTAGCAGTTCAATATGGAGGGATTGGGAGACCAGTCAATCGTTATGTGTATCGTGATGTAGAAAAGTGAGACCAAAATGACCAAAATATTCGTTATGACCATAAACTTCTCACCTTTTATTGGAAACGCTATCATTATGTAAAACATAAGGATGGGAAAGTTTTTAAACGTGAAGAAGGGGAGGAGAGTTAAAGGTGAAACGACTATTTAAAAATTTAACATTTCAAGTATTAACAGCGATTGCACTCGGTGTATTAGTTGGGCTTATATGGCCAAGTGTTGGGAAGGAAATGAAGCCGATAGGCGATACGTTTATTAATGCTGTAAAAATGGTAATTGCGCCAATTATTTTCTTAACAATTGTACTTGGTATTGCCAAAATGGGAGATATGAAGAAGGTTGGTAAGGTTGGGGGAAAAGCTTTTATTTATTTTGAGGTTGTGACAACATTTGCACTTATTGTTGGATTAATCGTTGTAAATGTTATGAAGCCAGGTTCAGGTCTTAACTTTAATGAACTTGCAAAAGGAGACGTATCTAAATATACACAAGGCGGGGGACAGGGTATTAATTGGATTGATTTTATTACTCATATTGTTCCTTCGAATATGGTTGATGCGTTTGCTAAGGGTGATATTTTACAGGTATTATTCTTTTCGATTTTATTTGGTGTTGGGCTAGCTGCACTTGGAGAAAAGGGAAAATCGGTGATTGATTTCCTAGACAAGCTTTCACACGTATTTTTTAACATTATTGGCTATGTAATGAAGGCAGCACCCATTGGGGCATTTGGTGCTATGGCATATACAATCGGTCACTTTGGGCTAGCTTCGCTTGTGCCACTGGGGAAATTAATGATGTCAGTATATATAACGATGTTTCTATTCGTGTTTGTTGTCTTAAATATTATTTGTAAGATATATGGTTTTAGCTTATGGAATTATTTGAAATTTATTCGAGATGAAATATTAATTGTATTAGGAACAAGTTCTTCGGAATCTGTACTTCCTAGAATGATGAATAAGATGGAGCGATATGGCTGTTCAAAATCTGTTGTTGGCCTTGTTATTCCGACTGGTTATTCTTTTAACTTGGATGGTACGTCTATTTATTTATCCATGGCAGTTGTCTTTTTAGCACAAGTATTTGGTGTCGATTTAACAATTGGGCAGCAAATCACTATTATTTTAGTACTTATGTTAACGTCTAAAGGCGCTGCTGGTGTAACAGGAAGTGGATTTATTGTGTTAGCATCTACTTTAGCGGCACTAAAGGTTATTCCTTTAGAAGGATTGGCATTACTTCTTGGTGTCGATCGTTTTATGAGTGAGGGAAGAGCGATTGTAAACTTAATTGGGAATGGAATTGCTACAATCGTTGTTGCAAAAAGTGAAAATGAATTCGATGAAACAAGGCATGCAGAGGCAATTTCTGATATGAAAGTATTGAAGGAGACGAAGGAAGCTGTATAGGATAGGAAGGCAGACTTAATGATAAGTCTGCTTTTTATTTTGAAATATATATTAATCCCGATTTGAGGGCAGATTCAAGTATAATGAAATAATGCATATGATATTTACACAATGGTGAAAAATACATAAAAGAATATACTATATAACAAAATGAGGTTAGTACATGAGTAAAAGAAGTTTTAAAGATTACGCATTAAGTAAGGAAATTGTAAGAGCACTTACTAGCTTGAAATATGAGCAACCAACAGAAGTTCAAGGGAAAGTCATCCCAGTTGCACTAGAAAAGAAAGATCTTGTTGTGAAATCACAAACGGGAAGCGGAAAGACAGCTTCTTTTGGTATCCCACTTTGTGAAATGGTCAAATGGGAAGAAAATAAGCCGCAAGCATTAATACTTACACCAACGAGGGAACTTGCTGTGCAAGTAAAAGAGGATATAACGAATATAGGAAGGTTTAAAAGGATTAAGGCAACAGCTGTTTATGGAAAATCACCTTTTGCACGTCAAAAATTAGAATTAAAGCAGAAAACACATATTGTTGTTGGAACTCCTGGACGTGTGTTAGATCATATTGAAAAGGGAACTTTTTCTTTAGAGCGTCTGAAATATTTAGTGATTGATGAGGCAGATGAGATGCTAAATATGGGATTTATCGATCAAGTAGAAGCAATCATTGATGAATTACCTATAAATCGAATGACAATGCTATTTTCTGCTACATTACCAGAAGACGTTGAAAATTTATCTCGTACATATATGAGGTCGCCAATTAACATTGAGATTAAAGCATCTGGTATTACGACAGATAAAATTGAACATAGTCTTTTGAATGTGAGAGAGGAAGAAAAGTTTTCACTTTTAAAAGATATAACTACAGTTGAAAATCCAGATAGCTGTATTATTTTCTGTCGTACACAAGAAAATGTAGACCATGTATTTAGACAGTTAAAACGCTCTGGATACCCTTGTGATAAGATTCATGGCGGCATGGTACAAGAAGATCGCTTTGCAGTAATGGATGATTTTAAAAGAGGGAAATTCCGTTATTTAGTTGCGACAGATGTAGCGGCGCGAGGAATTGATATTGAGAATATTACTCATGTTATTAATTATGATATTCCATTAGAAAAAGAAAGTTATGTACACCGGACAGGAAGAACAGGACGTGCTGGTAATAGTGGAAAAGCAATTACATTCGTAACGCCTTATGAAGATAGATTCTTGACTGAAATTGAAGAATATATTGGTTTTGAGATTCTACAAATAGATGCTCCATCAAAAGAGGATGTTACAAAAGGAAAGATAGCTTTTGAAGAAAAAATAAATGCTAAACCAATTATGAAAAAAGAGAAAAATGTAGGGCTAAATAAAGATATTATGAAGCTGTACTTTAACGGTGGGAAGAAAAAGAAGATTCGAGCGGTAGATTTTGTCGGTACAATTGCTAAAATCCCAGGTGTCACAGCAGATGATATAGGAATTATTACAATACAAGATAATGTTTCTTATGTTGATATATTAAATGGTAAAGGTCCTCTTGTCTTAAAAGTGATGAAGAATACGACGATAAAAGGTAAGCAGTTAAAAGTTCACGAGGCGATTAAGTAAATGGAACTACCCATCTAACAGGTGGGTAGTTTTTTTATGAAAAATAAGGAAATCATGTAAGAATATATTTATTACATTCGTATATATAAGTGAAGGGGGAGCGAATATGGATGATAGGGAATTAGTAGATGAAATAAAAAAACAAAATACAGAAGCATTGGATCAATTGATTCTTCAATATAGTAAGTTGATTTATGGAGTAATTGGAAGTGTATTAGGGGAGCGCCATGAAAGAGTAGAAATTGAAGAGTGTTATAACGATGTTCTCCTCATACTTTGGTATAAAATAGACAGCTTTCAAATTAAAAAAGGACAGCTTAAGAACTGGATTATTTCTATTGCAAAGTTTAAGGCGCTAGATTATAAAAGGAAACTTAAGCAAAAGCATATTGAACAAACAATAGAGCAACTGATTCTACAAGATGATGGAGATGTAGAAAAAGTATTACTCAAAGAAGAGGAAAAAGAGTTTGTTTTACAAGCAATTCATCAGCTAGATGATGTAGACCATAATATTTTTTATCGAAGGTATATTGCTGATGAGAGTATAGAGGATATTTCAAAAGGACTACATATGAGTACAAGTGCAGTGTATACAAGATTATCAAGGGGAAAGCAAAAATTAAAAAGAGTAATGGAGGGGTATTATGAATTGTGAAAACTATAGTATCGATCAAATTGTTTTCGAGCAGTGGGATGAACAAGAAATATCCCAATTTGAAGCAATAGGGGAGCGCCTTATTGGGAATTTGGAGAATAAGAAAAAAGATATTAGAAAACGAATTGCTAGAGAAAATTTTAAAGAGATAGAAGAAAAGGCAAATAATGAATTAGAAGAAAACGAATTTATCGAATTACAATTTCAAGCACAAGCTACAGGCGGCCATCATTTGGGCGCAATTATGTGTTCAGCAGACTATGCTGTAATGCCATTAGCGCTTATGGATGTAGGAAGTCGATTCGTCGTTTTTGGAACAAGACATAAAATTATGATTTATGAAGTAAAGGAGCTTTATCAAATTCAAAGGGCATATATTATTGATTATGATGATATCTTTAAATACTATTACAAAATAAGAAAAGACTATACGGTATTATGTTTTAAAGCTAAAAAGGACAAGTATGATCAATTAAGAGAGTGTTCGAGCTGGATGTTGTATGGGTATTTACAAGGAAGAATTAATATGGTTATTAATAACTCAGATAGAGATGTTATAGCTAAGTATTTTGATAGAGAGATCCATTCGAAAAGAGACCATTAAAAAGGATTTACAAAGAAAGAAAATGAAATGTATGTGTATCGTCGTATATTTGAATTTTTAGATCGCTATCAGTAAAAACTCTATGAAGAAGAGCCATCGAAATAGATGGCTCTTTTTTATGTTTAAGAGTTCTTTAAATCATCAACTAATTTCTCTGCTAAGCGTCTATACATATTGCTCATTGTTACAAATGAGGTTAGCAGTAAGAATTTTTCCAACTCTTTATCTTCAAATGGAGTAGTAGCTTTTAACTCAGCCAATCGGTTATCTACGTCTTTTTTAAAGTTTTCAACATTTATTTTTGTGAGTTCAAGATAATCTTTATAGAGGGTGTCTAGTTCAAAAGTATCTTCGTTTATTATTTTCTCGTTGAGATTTGCCAAAGCACTTTTAATATCATTAATTGAGAGGGCGCCTTTTAATTGATAAATTAAACTAATTAAAATCATATGTTCTTTTGAGTATTTTTTATTTTTTATGGGGATGAACAATTTTCCTTTTGCGTAGTTATTAATCATCGTTTTTGTAAGCACTTTTTCATCTTCTGTTCGTGTTGTATTACCGTAGCTGTTTTCAAATAGTTGAACCACTTGATCTACATATAAATCCACATTAGGGATATCTTCAAGCGTAATGTTTTTTTCTAAATGTAATGTTTCGAGTAAGTTCTTTATGTTTTCCATATAAACCCTCACCTTTGTAGGAATAATGTACACTTTATCTTTTAATATGGTATTACGAAACAAATGAATTGTAAATGTTGACCTTTATATGTAATGTGTATATAATTACATGTAGTTATCAAAACTACATGTAATTATGTGAGGAGTTGTTAATGTGAATGCTTATGTGAGGGAGCCGATTAATGCGTTTACCCATCTAGGGGGTGCCGTTTTATCATTTGTTGCTTTACTAGCTATGCTTGTAAAAGTCTCTGTAAAAATGCCATCTGTTTCTACAATTTCAGCGGTGATTCTATTTGGAGTAGGGATGATGATTCTTTATGCAGCTTCGACCGTGTATCACAGTGTTGTAGCAAGTGAACGTGTTATTTATTTCTTTAGAAAACTGGATCATTCTATGATTTTCATCTTAATTGCAGGCACATATGCGCCTTTTTGTTTAATTACATTAGAAACTGCAAATGGTTTGCTATTATTCGTCTTAGTTTATGTAACCGCTGTGTGTGGTATCGTTTTTAAAATGTTTTGGTTTAATTGTCCAAGGTGGTTATCAACAGCAATTTATCTTATGATGGGATGGTTAATCGTTTTATTCTTTGCACCGCTATCGGAAAATCTAAGTATAGAGGGTATGTTGTTTTTAGTAATTGGTGGCGTTTTTTATACGATTGGTGGATTTATTTACGGAACAAAACCAAAATGGCTAGAATTTAAATATATGGGGCATCATGAAATTTTTCATGTTTTTGTGCTATTAGGTAGTCTTGCCCACTTTATATGTGTATATTGTTATGTTATTTAGTTGAATTAATAAATTTTATTTATGTAAAGGTTACATATCGAGAGGTATGTGGCCTTTTTAGTAGGAAGGGTATGGGGGACGGCAAACTTAGAATCAACCGAAGATAAGGTGATTCTAAGTTTGCTCAATTAAGTGCGCGTTCATTACAGGATTTGATGAGGAATATATCCTTGATGAACTCGAACGAGTTGCTTATGATATACTTTATCACCTTCTTGAGCTGTAGATGAAGATGAGCTGCGTCCGGAGCAATTTGTAATAATATTGGAATGATCGAAGTGAGTGATACGAATTTCATAAAGATTAATTTTATCATCTAAATCTGCATATAAAACTGCTAAATTTCCACTATCCAAGTAGTATGGGAAAGTTACCACTTTATTTTCTCCAACTAGAATTGGTAGTTGTACTGGATTAGAATGGTTGGACCAATCTAATATCTCTACATTAATAGAATGTGCATAATTTCTATCCAAGTTTACAATATTTATTTGGATAGAAGCTGTTTGTGGTTCACGTGTTAATACACCTGTTGAGTGGACTACTTGTTTAGGCATATGATCTCCCCTTTCATAAAACATAAATTTTTAGCTTACGATATTTTATGATAGAGATGTTAGTTTGCTATAAGGAAAATGATTGATTCTACTTATTTCTAAAAGAAATGGGCGGAGAATAATATAGGTTTTTGAATTTTATTCCAATGTCTTTGACATTTATTTTTAGAGGTAATGCTGTTATGATGATGTTATTGTTTTCAGAGTGTGTTATATGAAATGGATTTTATTTATTGTTAGAAAGAAATATACTATTTTGAAAACGTTTTAATTATATGATACAGTGATTGCATTCCTTGGCTTTCTTTCTGTTTTAAGGTAGGAAGTCTGACTTATTTTTAGATAAAAAATGTTAGTACACATGAAATAATAGTTGTTCCCTGTGTATGCAATTTGAAATGGGTAGGACAATATCACTAGTAGGATTTTACGTTATAAGGAGGTTAAGGTGTGGAAAAATATGATTTTCACACGAATATATATGGGGTACGTTGGATTATTACTTTCAGGTGCGGTGTTGTTTTTAAATAGTCTCGTTATATTAGGAAAAGCAGAGGAAAAAAGTGCAGGGGTTTTTAATTTATTTGTAGGAGTGCTACAAATTGTAATTCCGTTTTATCTTATTATGATCTCTGATCAAAGTAATTGGACTGTGTATTCATATGCAGCCACTTTCTTATTTGGATTGACTTATTTATATGTAGGTATCACATTTATTACAGGTATGAGTGGTAATGGGCTAGGATGGTTTTCCTTATGGGTAGCAATTGTTGCATTATTCTATATGGTTGTATCGTTTGTCCAATTTCAAGACATCGTTAATGCACTAACTTGGTTTATGTGGGCACTTCTTTGGTATTTATTTTTTGTATTAAACGTACAAAAAAAGAATATAAATCAATACCTTGGAAGAATAGCATTTGTACAATCTTGGGTAACACTTACGTTTCCGTCTCTTCTTTATTTTATGGGAGTATGGGGAACGCAACTTGTATATCAGGTATGGATTTATGTTTCAGTGCTTTCCATTTTATATTTTTGTTATTGCATTTTTAAATATCGAGTACAATAATTGTTTTACACTAAGAGGAGAATTTATACGGATTCTCTTCTTTTTTTATGTGGTAATAAATTTAAGTATAATCATTTATTTAGTCGCCATAGAAATGAAAATAACTGGGGAATGATGAATGTGAAAAAGATATTATTATTAGGCGAAACAAGGGATTTTGGAAAAGATTAGTAGAAACCCTCTTGCCAGCTGGATATGATGTGACAATTGTAACGCGGGGACTTACGAAAGATTCATTTAATAGTGCTGTTAAATCTTCTAGAGGTGTAGCTTGATTTGGTTTGTTACTACACTTCTTTTTGCTTATACTGTAAAGTAATAGTGTCTTGTTGAAATAGAAGGAGATTGCTTATGAATAAAGTGAAAGAATTAATAGATGAGGCAAGGAAGTTTATTACGACTTGTTATGAAGAGTTAGGTAGAGAGTGGCAAATAGAAGAACGTCTCACTCAAATTGCATCGGAAGTAGAAGCGACAGGAACGTATGAGCATACTTTTGAGGAACTTGTCCATGGTGCACGTATGGCATGGAGAAATAGTAATCGATGTATTGGAAGATTGTTTTGGAATAAAATGCATATATTAGATGCCCGTGAAGTGAATGATGAGGAAGGTGTATATAATGCACTTATTCATCATATTCGATATGCAACGAATAACGGGAAAATTAAACCAACGATTACAATTTTTAAGCAGTATAATGGCGAACAAAATAATATTCGAATTTATAATCATCAGTTGATTCGTTATGCGGGATATGAAACAGAAATGGGAGTGATTGGTGATTCCCATTCAGTTCCATTTACTGCGTTTTGTCAGGAGCTGGGTTGGCATGGGGAAGATACAGGTTTTGATGTATTGCCACTCGTATTTTCTATTGATGGACGAGAACCTGTATATAGAGGAATTCCTAAAGAAGAGGTCAAAGAGGTTGAGATTGAGCATCCGGAATATCCATTTGCATCTTTAGGGGCAAAATGGTATGGAGTACCAATGATTTCAGATATGCGTCTAGAGATTGGAGGTATTTCTTATACCGCTGCTCCTTTTAATGGCTGGTATATGGGAACAGAAATTGGTGCACGTAATTTAGCAGATCATGATCGTTATAATTTACTACCTGCTGTTGCAGAAATGATGAACCTGGATACATCTAGAAACGGTACACTATGGAAAGATAAAGCGTTAGTAGAGTTAAATATAGCTGTTTTACATTCGTTCAAGAAACAGGGAGTAAGTATTGTTGATCACCATACAGCAGCGCAGCAATTTGCACAATTTGAAAAGCAAGAAGCTGCTTGTGGACGCGTTGTGACGGGAAACTGGGTCTGGCTCATTCCACCATTATCGCCGGCTACAACTCATATTTATCACAAACCTTATCCCAATGATATTCTAACTCCAAATTTTTTTCATAAATAATAAAAAAGCATTGAAATGAAGAATTTCAATGCTTTTTTGATTAGGTTTAGTCTAGTACTTTTCCTTTTGTCTCCGGTACACATACTAGCATTGTGATAAGCCCAATTGAATAAATGACATAATAATGAGCCCGAATGTTGTCATTGTTACTTTATTATTTGAAAATAATTTGCAAAGTGGGAACTTTTTTATATGCTTCAGTGTTTCAAATTCAGCAACTGTTAAAGTGCCTTTTCGTTCCTTTTGGAGTAGTTCTTTCTTATATTCCGACTTCCTTCTCAACCTCACGGGGCTGTGTTAAAGGACTGTAATTATATTGCTTTAGTTTTAGTATTCTTGAGTTTTGTTGTCAGATAAATAATATGTGGTTATTTTAAATGCCTTATATTATAAAATTACATGAAATATACGGTGTTCTCCTTGACGGTACCTTCACTATTTTCCGATAATAAAACTAACTAAACAAACAGAGGATGAATCACGGATGCTAGATTTAGTACTTATGATGATTGAGCGCGTTGGATTAATTGTTATATTGGGTTTTTTACTTTCACATATTAAAACATTTCGGCGCATTCTTCATAAACAGGATGAATATAAAGACAAGCTGATGCTTATTTGTATTTTTTCGTTATTTGCAATTCTAAGCAATTACACGGGAATTGAGATTGCAGGAAATACAATTATGAATGAAAATTGGCTGCAAGGTGTTTCTTCATCAAGTACGATTGCCAATACGCGTATTATGGGTGTTGGAATTAGTGGATTATTAGGTGGCCCGATTATCGGAATAGGCGTCGGATTTATTGCTGGTATTCATCGTTATATGCTTGGGGGAACGACAGCTCTTAGCTGTGCAATTTCATCTATTTTGGCAGGAATTATTACTGGCTATATTGGGTATATTTTCCGAAAGTATAATCGTGTCATTACACCTAAAATGTCAGCTATTTTAAGTGTTTTTATTGTTACTTTAGAAATGGTTATGATTTTGTTTATTGTAGAAGATGGTTTTAATGTTGTGAAAACGATCGCATTACCTATGATTCTTGTAAACAGTTTCGGTAGTTATATTTTACTTTCGATGGTACAAGCTATTTTGCGCCAAGAAGAAAATGCGAGAGCGTTGCAAACACATAAAGTACTACGTATCGCAGATAAGACCCTTCCTTATTTTCGGCAAGGCTTAACGGAGGAATCGTGTAAACATGTGGCACAAATTATCCATCGCTTTACAGGGACAGATGCGGTATCTTTAACCGATACTGAAAAAATATTAGCGCATATTGGGCTAGCATCCGATCATCATATTCCTTCTCATAGTCTAATTACAGGACTATCAAAAGAAGTGTTAAACACAGGGAAAATAATGAAAGCGAAATCGAGGGTGGCTATTAAGTGTCAGCATGAAGGTTGCCCATTACAAGCAGCGGTGGTTATTCCGTTAACGTCACATGGGAATACAATTGGGACATTAAAGCTGTATTTTAAAAACCCGAACCGATTAAGTCGTGTAGAAGAGGAATTAGCAGAAGGATTAGCAAAGATTTTCTCTACACAGCTTGAGTTAGGCGAGGCAGAACTACAAAGTAAATTACTTCAAGATGCAGAAATAAAGGCATTGCAAGCACAAGTCAATCCGCACTTTTTATTTAATGCGATTAATACAGTATCAGCTTTATGCCGCACAGATGTAGAAAAGGCAAGGAAGCTGTTATTACAACTTAGCGTTTATTTTCGCTGTAATTTACAGGGAGCACGTCAGTTACTTATTCCATTAGAGCAAGAGCTGAATCATGTACATGCATATTTATCATTAGAACAAGCACGGTTCCCAAATAAATATGAGGTGAAAACGTATATTGAAGAAGGATTACAGACAGTTTTGTTGCCACCATTTGTATTACAGTTATTAGTGGAAAATGCACTTCGTCACGCCTTTCCGAAAAAACAACCTATTTGTCAGGTAGAGATTTATGCTCATGCTAAAGGGAACATGGTTCACTTTAAAGTGAAAGATAATGGTCAGGGAATTGAACAAGAGCGCTTAGAGCAATTAGGAAGAGCTGTTGTACCATCAAAAAAAGGAACGGGAACAGCTTTATATAACATCAATGAGCGATTAATAGGGTTATTTGGGAAGGGAACAATACTTCATATTAAGAGTGAACTAGAAAAAGGAACAGAGATCTTCTTTGCAATTCCGATTCAAAGTGTAAGGGAGGAAGGAAGTAGTGTTAAAGGTATTAGTAGTAGATGATGAGATGTTAGCAAGAGATGAGTTGAAGTATCTATTACAACGAACAAAGGAAGTTGACGTAATTGAGGAAGCAGATTGTGTAGAAGATGCATTAGAACAGCTGATGGGTAGTAAACCGGATCTTGTTTTTTTAGATATTCAGCTTTCAGATGATAATGGATTTGAGATTGCAAATATATTAAAGAAAATGAAGAACCCGCCGGCCATTGTTTTTGCAACAGCGTATGATCAATATGCGCTGCAAGCATTCGAAGTGGATGCGTTAGACTATATTTTAAAACCATTTGATGAAGAGCGAATTGCACAGACGCTGAAAAAATATAAGAAACGAAAGCAAAGTGAAACAGAGAAAAAGCAAGACGTGAAGGTACCAGACGTAACTGCTGAGATGCATAAGCTTGCGTTGCCAATAGAGGAATCTATTGTACTTGTGAATATTGAAGACATCGTTTATGTAGGGCTCGTTGATGGGAAAGTAACTGTAAAGACGATTCGAGAAACATATGTAACACATGATACACTTGTTATTTTAGAAAAAAAATTACCACAAACAAGTTTTATGCGCGTTCATCGTAGTTTTATTGCGAATATCAATCATATTTCAGAAATACAGCCTTGGTTTAATTCCACTTATAATTTGATTATGAAAGATACTTCCAAAGTACCGGTAAGTCGGACATATGCAAAGGAACTCAAAAAGCTGCTTCGTATTTAAGAAGCAGTGATGGCAAGCATTGCTGTAACAGTAGTTGTTATTCCGATAGTTATGCCATTTATCGGTTAACGGAATATAATTTATAAAAAGTATAAAAGCGAGCTGTTAGTAGAACAGATTTCTATTGATAGCTCGCTTTTTGTGTTACAGTAATGGTAAGACCTATTTTTATACGAGAAAAAAAGAATTTTCCTTAAATCTTCATTAATACTTTATAGAATGCGTTCTGAAAAGGATGATTGTATTGTAAAATAGAAAGTAACAGGATTTATTACACGTTAACAGGCAGTAATATCTAGAGCTTAAATCTAGCGTCAGCAAAAAATTTAAGTAGAGAATAAGTTGCCTGGGAAAGCCCGATTTATGAGGGAGGATAATAGGGGGAAGATAGAGAAAACCCACTTTTTAAAGTTTCACTTTATAGGACAGGAGAGATCACTCGTCGATTATGCAAATGAAAAACCTGTTTCAAAGCAAAGGATTTCAGAGGTTACTTGTATTACTCTTACTAGCCCTTATGTTATACGGGCTAAAAAGTATGTTTAATTTAATTTTAATTACGTTCATTTTTACGTATTTAATGGATCGATTCCAAAAGTTTATTTCTCGGAAATTAAATAACTTTATGCCGATTAATCGGAAAATTATTATAGCATTCTTATATGTACTGTTAGTTGGTGGGATCTCCATTACATTATTTAAATATCTACCGGTATTAACGGTACAAATTTCACAATTGATCTACCAGTTCAATGTGTTCCTTAAAAATCCACCTGATAATGAGATTATAAAGGCTTCAATTAATGCTATTAACCATATGGAGCTTTCCAAATATGTGGGGCAAGGTGTAGATATTCTTTATAAGTCTATTGCCAATGTCGGGAAATTTGGTTTGCAATTTTTACTTTCACTTATTTTAAGTTTGTTCTTCTTACTTGAAAAAGCTCGTATTGTAGCTTTTACTGCGAAATTTAAAGAGAGTAGACTTGCAATTTTTTATAACGAAATTGAATATTTTGGAAAGAAGTTTGCTCGTTCATTTGGAAAAGTAATTGAAGCGCAATTTCTAATTGCAATTGTTAATTGTATCTTATCAGTGATTGCGTTATGGATTTTAGGATTTCCACAATTACTCGGATTAGCGCTAATGATTTTCTTACTTGGTTTAATTCCGGTAGCTGGTGTAATCATTTCGCTCGTTCCACTTTGTATGATTGCTTATAATATTGGTAGCATTACTTATGTAGTGTATATTTTAATAATTGTTGGTGTTATTCATGCACTTGAAAGTTATGTCTTAAATCCTAAATTTATGTCGCAAAAAACTAATTTACCGATTTTCTATACATTTATGGTATTAATTTTCTCAGAACACTTTTTAGGTGTATGGGGACTGATTATCGGTATCCCAATCTTTATGTTTTTATTAGATGTGTTGGATGTAACGAGTGATGAAAAAGAAATGGATCTTGCTGAATAATAAAGTAGAAAAAGCATCGGGCGCTGATGCTTTTTCTTTCATATTGTCTACCTTTATATGCCATACTGTAGAAAGAATAAAGTGAAACTTTAATCAGTGGGGATTTTCTTCATCCCCCACTGATTATTAGTTGAACCAATCAGACCTTAACGGGCAGTTGATCAGCCACCGACCTTCCTTATTTCTATCTGAACCTTGAGGTGGGGGCTTACTGCCCGTTAAGGCGGGATAAATAGTGAGGTGATGCAAATTGACTATAAATAAAAAAGTAGAGCTTGCTACATTTGCTGGAGGGTGTTTCTGGTGTATGGTTTCACCATTTGAAGAGATGGAAGGAATCATTAAGGTTGTTTCAGGTTATACGGGCGGGCATAAAGAGAATCCAACATATAAAGAAGTATGCTCAGAAACGACAGGGCACTATGAAGCGGTACAAATTACATTCGATGCAAATAAAATGCCATATGAAAAATTACTAGACATATATTGGAGACAGATTGATCCAACAGATGTCGGCGGTCAATTTCATGATCGCGGACATTCTTATGAAACTGTAATTTTTTATCATAGTGAGAAGCAACGTGAACAAGCAGAAGATTCAAAAACGGCACTTGCTGAGAGCGGTCGTTTTTCTAAACCAATTGTTACAAAAATTCTTCCGGCTACTACGTTCTTCTCAGCTGAAGAGTATCATCAAGATTATCACAAGAAGAATGCTTTCCGTTATGAATTATACCGTCAAGGATCAGGTCGGGATGCTTTTATTAAAAAACATTGGCCAAAAGATAATGCGCACTTAAAAGAACGATTAACAGATATGCAATTTTATGTAACGCAAGAAAATGGTACAGAACCGCCTTTTCAAAATGAATATTGGGATCATAAAGAGGAAGGCATTTATGTAGATATTGTTTCCGGTGAACCACTATTTACTTCTTTAGATAAATTTGATAGCGGATGCGGATGGCCAAGTTTTACAAAGCCGGTTATGTCAGCTAGTGTAAAAGAGAAACTGGATGTTAGTCACAATATGACGCGTACGGAAGTAAGAAGTAAGGAAGGAGATTCTCATCTTGGTCATGTATTCCCAGATGGACCAGGTCCAAATGGTCTCCGTTATTGTATTAATTCAGCGGCAATTCGCTTTATTTCGAAAGAGGAATTAGAAAAAGAAGGCTATGGAGATTTTCTCATTTTGTTTGGAAATAAAAAATAACCTCGCTGCGCGCGAGGTTATTTTTTTATTCTACAGTTTTCTTTTTAAATTTGCTGAGTACTTCATACACAATTGGAACGATAAGGAGTGTTAATAATGTTGAACTTGTTAATCCACCAATTACCGTTACTCCAAGGCCTTTAGAAATTAATCCACTGCCCTCAAATCCTAGTGCAAGTGGGATAAGAGCGCCAATTGTTGCGATTGCAGTCATTAGAATTGGACGTAAGCGTGTTGCTCCAGCTTCTAATAATGCTTCGCGCGTTGATAGGCCTTCGCGCTCTTTATGAATAACACGGTCGATAAGCACGATAGCATTCGTTACAACGATACCGATTAACATAAGGGCACCAATCATCGCTGATACGCTTAATGTCTCACCAGAGATTAAGAGTGCAACAAGGGCACCGATAATTGTAAATGGTAGCGAGAATAGAATTGCGAGTGGTGCAAGGGCACCGCCAAATGTAACGACAAGAACGAAGTATACAATGGCAATCGCAGCTAACATCGCTAAACCAAGTTGCTGGAATGATTCTTGGATATCCTTTGTAACGCCGCCCATGGTAACATCTACACCAGAGGGAAGATCCATTTTATCGACTTCTTTCTGAATGGCAGCAGATGCTTTTGAAACGTCATCGGATGTTAATTTTGCACTTACTTCAGCATAAACACGTCCATCGCGATGTTTTACTGTATTGGAAGTTTCACCTTCTTTTACAGTCATAACATCTTTAACGGCTACTTCGTTGCCAAGTGGTGTTGTAATTTTGCGGTCTGTTAAATCATTAATTGTTTCATAATCATGTTTTTCTGCTTCTACATAAACGTTAATATCTTTACCATCTTTTTTAATTGTTGTAAGAACAGGGCGATCATGTTGATTAGAAAGTCCCATTCCAATTTGGGCAGCGGTTAGCCCCATTTTACTTAGTTTTTCTTGATCTGCGACTAATGTGTATTCTGCGTATGTTTTTGCAATACTAGAGTCGACATCTTTCAAGTCTTTTTCTTTCTTCATGATACTTTGAATATCTTTAACGACAGGTTTGATGTCTTCTGAACTATCTCCGTATACGTATAGCTTAATTTCATTGCTACCGCCACTAGTCCCGAAGTCTTGGCTTTTCCATTCACCTTTTCCTGTCATCTTTTTCAAGTCTTTAATGACTTGTTCTTTCTCTTTTTCAAAGTTCTTCGTTTCATTATCATACTGGACGAAGAACATAGCTTGATTTGTTTTACCAGGACTCATTGGGTTTTCTCCGCCTAATGAGAATTGAATTGTTTTTACATCCTTTTTATCTTGGAAGTGTTTTTCAGCTTTTGTTGCTATCTTTTCAACGTCTTCTAATGTTTGTCCTGGTTCAGGATTATACGTTGCAATAATCATTTTTTCTTCTTCAGATGGTAAGAAACTTACACCGATAATTGGTACAAGTGCAAGGCTACCTACTAATAAAAGAACAGCGATGCTAGATGTAATGATTTTATGGTTTAATGCCCAACCAAGCACACGTTTATAGCCGTTTGCTAATTTGCTTGGTTTTTCTTCATGATGTG
Source organism: Bacillus sp. AFS023182 (assembly GCF_002560575.1). NCBI lineage: Bacteria > Bacillati > Bacillota > Bacilli > Caryophanales > Bacillaceae > Bacillus > Bacillus sp. AFS023182. The sequence continues at coordinate 60,879 of NZ_NTRO01000051.1, forward strand.
CTTGTTTTTCTTTCATGCTTTCCTTTTTAAATAAGGAATGAGCTAACATCGGCACAATTGTAATCGCTACAAGTAATGAAGCTAACAAGGCAAACACAATTGTTAAAGCGAATGGTAGGAACATTTCACCGATCATACCTTTTACAAGTCCAAGTGGTAAGAAGACAGCAATTGTTACAATTGTTGAAGACATAATTGGAACAAACATCTCTTTTGTTGCTTCACGAATTAAGTCTTTTCCTCGTAATTTCTCCTCTGATAGGGACATACGTCGGTAAATATTTTCAATAACAACGATTGAATCATCGACAACGCGTCCAATGGCAACGGTCATCGCTCCAAGCGTCATCATATTAAGTGTAATATCCAGCTGTTTTAGTACTAAAATAGCCATTAATAAAGAAAGTGGTATAGAGACGACAGAAATCAATGTTGTTCGGATGTTTCGTAAGAACAACATAATAATGACAATAGCAAAGATGGCACCAAAGATTGCTTTGCTCAGCATTGTATCAACTGATTTCTCAATCGGTGCACCTTGGTCAAATGTTGAGATAATTTCTAAGTCTTTATATTTCTTTTCAAAGTCTTTTACTTTGTCTTTTACGGCATTTACGACATCAACTGTATTTGCATCAGCTGCTTTGACAATTTGAATGCCGATGGCTTCCTTACCATTTGTACGCGAAATAGATTCGGCTTTTCCGACTTCCTTAATATCAGCAATTTCTTCTAATGCAACAGTAGGGATCCCATTAGCTGCAGCTGGATTCATCTGTGGTGCTTGAGATCTAGCCCCTGGATTACCCTGACCACTTGCCGCTGAAGGGACGGCAGGAATCTTCATTTCTTTTAAAGCTTTAATTGTTGTAATATTACCATCTACAACAACGGATTTCTCCGTATCTTTAAATGTATAGAGTCCAAGTGGTAGAGATACATCAGAGCCTTTAATGATATTCTTAACAGTATCTTCACTTAACCCTAATTCTTTCATTTTATCTGTTTTAAAGACAAGTTGTACTTCATTTACTTGTTGTCCCGAAGTTTGAACAGATGCAACGCCATCAAGTCCTTTTAATCCTGGAACAATATTTTTTTCAACCTTTTCAGTTAAGGAAGCTAAAGATTCATCTTTACTTGCTACGCTTAATGAAATAACAGGAAAGGCATTAAAGTTTACTCGGGAAACTTTTGGATCTTGCACGCCTTCTGGTAATTTTATATTCGCAAGTGCTTCTTTAATTTCGGTTTCAGCTTTCTCCATATTCTTATCAAAGTCATATTCTACTTGAATAGAAGAGGCATTTTGATAAGAGGAAGAACTGACAACATTGACGCCGCTTAAATTCTGCAGTTGCTGTTCCATCGGTTTTGATACCTTATCGGCTACTTCCGCTGGTGTAGCACCAGGATAAACCGTTGTTACTGTTACAACAGGTGTTGTAATGTCAGGGATTGTTTCTAGTTTCATATTAAGTCCAGAATAAATCCCTGTCACGGTAACGAGAATGGTTAATAGCCAAACTGCGAACTTGTTTTTTAACGAAAAGTTAATAATTTTGTTCATGTTTGCACTCCTTTTTATAATTAATATTGACCAACTGGTCAGTCTAATACATAATATAACTGACTGTGTGGTCAGTGGTCAATAGAAAAGCATGGTATGGTAAAATGAAAAAAATTGTAATGTTATGATAGAATTTTATAATGTGGGTATAAGCGTTTTTGAATAAATAGGAGAGAGAAAAAATGAAAGAAAAAGAACGTTTAATTATCGAAATGGCAATAAAGTTATTTGCAACTAAGGGTATGAATGCAACGTCAGTGCAAGAAATCGTAACAGCATGTGGAATATCGAAGGGAGCATTTTATTTATACTTCAAATCAAAAGATGAATTGTTATTAGCGACAATTCAATATTATTATGACAAAATCTACAACAAGACGATGGCTATTGATGAAGAATCTTTGCTACCACGTGAAAAGTTTGAAAAGCAATTGTATTGCCAGTTTAATGATGTCCAAGAACATAAGGAATTTCTTATTATACTTGCAAGAGAAAATGCAATCCCGTTTAATAAAGAAGTAGAAGCTTTTATGATGAAAATGAAGTTAGAATCGCATGCCTTTTATCGAAATAGCTTATTATCCATTTATGGTGAAAAGGTTATTCCATATGTATTAGACCTTGTGTTTATGGTAGAGGGGATATGCCGAAGTTATTTAGAATTAATTATTTTTAATGTAGCTGAAATTGATATACCTCACGTCTCTACATTTATTTTAAAGAGAATGGATGATCTTGTAGAGGGGCTTGTACATTCTGAGGACATACCCGTTTTGCAGGAAGAGCAAATGAACCAATTATTTGGTAGTTCAGAGCTTATTAAAGAGCAAGCAAAGGAACATTTTTTACAGGAAATTATTATGTTTAAACGCACATTGGCAGATCAGTTAGAAAATGATGAATTGTTAGTTACACTAGATGTTTTGGAAGCCGAAATGAGGTTGCCAAATCCAAGAATACCAGTGATTCAAGGAATGCTAGCGAACTTGAAATCATATGCTAATTTCAAAGATTTTCGGTTGAGGTTAGCAGGGTATTATCATATAAAAATCACATGAAATGGATAAATCCATCCATAGTAATAAAAAGGTGAACCACTATGGTTCACCTTTTTATTAATTACTAGCTTGCGCCCATTCTTCTACGTTCCAAACTTTCGTTATCCAATCTTGGTAAAAGTCTGGTTCGTGGCATACAAGAAGGATTGTTCCTTTGTATGCTTTCATTGCTTTTTTCAATTCTTCTTTCGCTGTAACATCAAGGTGGTTTGTCGGCTCATCAAATAATAGCCAGTTACTTTCTTCACCCATTAATTTACATAAACGAACTTTGGCTTGTTCTCCACCACTTAATTGGTTTAGTGGACGAGTAATATGTTCATTTTTCAAACCACATTTCGCTAACATAGCACGAATTTGATGTTGGTCTAAACTTGGGAATGTATTCCATACGGCGTCAATAGGCGTTATGTTATCAGCTTTTACTTCCTGTTCAAAGTAGGCTGGTGTTAAGAAGTCACCAAGGCTTGTTTTCCCACTTAATGGATTAATTTTACCTAAGATTGTTTTTAGTAATGTTGATTTACCAACACCATTACATCCAACAATTGCAATTTTCTCACCACGTTCAATTGTCATTGTTAATTTTGGTAATAACGGATGTGTATAACCAATTTCTACGTTCTCTCCTTCAAAGACAAAGCGGCTGCTTGCACGAGATTCTTTGAAAGAGAACTCTGGTTTAATCGCTGTTTCTGGGCGATCAATACGCTCCATACGATCAAGCTGTTTTTGACGGCTTTTTGCGCGGCCTGTCGTAGAATAACGAGCTTTGTTTTTCGCAATGAAATCTTCTTGCTTTTTGATGAATTCTTGTTGTTTTTGATAAGCGTTTAAATGTTGATTTTTATTGATTTCTGCAAGCTCTAAAAACTTCTCATACGTCGCTGTATAACGCGTCATTTTTGAGAATTCTAGATGGAAAATAACATCAACACATTTGTTCATAAATTCTGTATCATGAGAAATTAAAAGGAACGCATGTGGATATTCTTTTAAATAATTTGTTAACCATTGAATGTGTTCAACGTCTAAATAGTTAGTCGGCTCATCCAGTAATAATACTTCTGGCTGCTCAAGTAAAAGTTTTGCAAGCAATACCTTTGTACGTTGTCCACCACTTAGTGCAGAAACATCACGATCTAAACCAATTGCATCAATTCCAAGGCCTCGTGCTGCTTCTTCGATTTTAATATCTAGTAAATAGAAACCGCCTGCTTCAAGTGCATCTTGAATTTCTGCCATTTGATCAAGAAGTTCTTCTAATTCTTCTGGTGTAGCTGTCCCCATTTTTTCTGTAACGATATTGAGTTCTTTTTCTTTCTCAAATAAAGGTAGGAATGCATCTGTTAAAACATCACGAATTGTTCTGCCAGGTGTTAAGATTGTATGCTGGTCTAAATATCCGTAATCTGTACCAGGTGTCCACTCTACGCGTCCTTGGTCATGGATAAGTTGTCCAGTAATAATATTCATAAATGTTGATTTACCAACGCCATTTGCGCCAACTAATCCAACATGTTCACCTGCTAATAAACGCATTGATACGTCTTTAAATAGTGTGCGATCACCAAATGTATGACCTAAATTTTCAACTGTTAATAAGCTCATATTGTCCCCCGTCCATTTCAAAATAGTATCTTGAATCATGATACTAAATTCTTGTATATAATGCTATCCTTTCGAAATGTATATTTTTACAAGAATAGGGTTGCATATTTTTAAAAAAGGAATATAATGTAATTGAACAGTGGTTAATTAAAATATGAGGTATAAAAAATGTCACCAAGAAGAGCGGTTAAACAAGAGTTAACAAGAGAAATGATTATAAATGCAGCGAGAGATTTATTTATAAAACAAGGGTATCAGCATACTTCAATGCGTAAGATTGCGGTGGAACTAGGGTATAGCCATGGTTCAATTTATTATCATTTTAAAAATAAAGCAGAACTTTTTTATGCGATGGTTGAGCAAGATTTTCAATTATTGGATCAAAAATTAGATGAAACGATTGCTCAAAATTTACAGAGAGAAGAACAATTAAAAGCAGTTTTATTGGGTTTTATTGAATTTGGTCTACGAAATCAAAGTCATTATGAAATTATGTTTTTGATTAAAGATGAAGAATTAAAAGAATGTCTAGCAAATGAGCCAAATGTCAGTTATAACAAGTTTGCTAATGTTGTATCTTCCTTATGTAATGAGAAGGTAAGTATAATGACTATATGGTCTGTTTTTTTATCATTACATGGGTTTGTTTCACATTATTGTAGAAATGTTCAAACGTTTGAAGATGTACGAAATTTGGCTAATGCACATGTGGACTTCATTGTAAAATCGCTTCTTATGTAAGTGATTTTCTTTTTAACATTAATTGAACAGCGGTTAATTAAAAGGAGGATATGATGATGAAAAAGGCGTTAGTATTGGGGGCATCTGGAGCAATGGGGTATGCAATTACAAAGGAGTTATGTAGGAGAGGGATTGATGTAGTCGCTTTTGCGAGAAATAAGGAGAAACTAGAAAAGCTGTTTTACGATGAGGAAAGAGTACACATAATAGCGGGAGATGTATTTAAGCGAGCAAATATAATGGAAGCTGCGAAAGGTGTAAATGTTATATTTCATGCTGTAAATATTCCATATTCAGACTGGGAGACCAAACAACCGGAGTTACTAAAGAATATATTAGAAACAACGAAATATTACGGTGCTAAATTAGCGATGGTAGATAACATTTATGGGTATGGAAGGCAGGGGCGAGAGAAGGTAACGGAAGAGGATGAAAAGAATCCACATACAAAGAAGGGGAAAATTCGTTTGCAGCTTGAATTGATGGCGAAACAGGCTGGGGTACCAGTACTTATTGCTCATTTTCCAGATTTTTATGGCCCAAATGCGGAAAGTACACTTGTTCATCATACACTACAAGGTGTTCTTAAAAATAAAATATCTAGCTTTGTTGGGGATAAAGGGATTGCAAGGGAATATATTTATACGCCAGATGGAGCTAATGCTATTGTTGAACTAGCATTATGTGATGATGCATACGGACAAAACTGGAATATACCAGGATGTGGCGTAATTACAGGAGAAGAGATGATTGGGTATATAAGAGAATTAACTGGATACACAAAGCCTATAATGACTGTAAAAAAACGTATGATTAGAATGCTTGGCCTATTTGATAAACAAATGAAGGAGTTTGTAGAAATGCTGTATTTGATAGAAGAGCCAGTTATATTGAGTGGAGAAAAATATGAGAACTATATTGGTAAAATACCAATGACACCTTATTGCGATGGATTAAAGGAGACTATTTCGTTTTTGAAGAGGGAAACTAGATAAAAAAAAGAAGAGTAAACTGTTCTAATATTGAACGGCGCTCTTCTTTTTTTCTATTTAAAATATCCTCGAACGATTCCTTTTAAGCGATTTGCATGGAATTTACGTTTATCGTTTGAAATGTTTTGTGTTATACGGAATGCAGCAGCTGCAACTGCACGTAAAAAGTAAGGGAATCCATAATGTAAACGAATAACTCTCCCGAAACCGCCGGCATAGGAAATGGCTCTTTTTAATGATTGCTCATTAATCACTTCTTCTTTTACGGGATGGTATACGAATAAGTCTTTTCTAAATAGTCCGGTATATCCATTTTTCATACCGCGCAGTACGAAGTCGGTTTCTTCACCAGCTCCATAAATTGTTCCAGATCCAACACCTAAGTCTTCATCAAATGTACCAACATCTTGTACAAATTGTTTCGTAAAGAATAGTGCAAAAGAAGGACCTATGAATCCATATTTATTATTTAACATAATATTTGTTTTTGGAGCATGTATTAATGATCCGGTTTTTTCAACATTTGTAGTGTTTGTCGAGACAAACTGAATATTTTTATTAGCATTAAATGTTTCGAGTATACTTTCTAACACGTTTGTTTCATAAACACAGTCATCATCTGGAAAAGCAATAATATCGCCATCAGTCACTTTTAACCCTGTATTACGGGCACGAGATAATCCTTTAATAGGCGTGTAAATATAGTTGATTGCGAACTTTTTCTTATAATCTTCAAAGAGATCAGAAATGGGTGTATCGTTTTGGTCAACTACAATGAGCTCGAAGTTTTTATAAGTTTGTTTTTCTAACGATTTTAGTAAGTCAAGAATATCATCACGTCTGCCACAAGTGGCCATGATTAAAGAGAATTTCAATTATAACAGCTCCTTCAAGAAGGTTCATTTGTTCATATGAAGAAAAATAGTTTGTTTTCTTATTTCATCTACATTAAGCTCTTTTAAATCTTGTCTTCATTTTGTTTAATAGCATATAGAGAATTTCATCTTTCACTATGAATAGGATAAGTGCATAAGCTAATGCACATCCTAATATTGTAATGATAACTTGTAGAATTTGTTCCGAAATTACCGTATCAACTAAGAACGCTATTGGTAAAAATGTCAGTGAATAGAACATGTATTTTAGTTTCTGTATATCGAACAATGTGTAATTGACTTTTAATTTCTTTTTCACATAAATATACTCAAGTGTAATTAACAAACAGTTAGCGATTGTTGTTGTGAAAATTGCTGTTGCTGGTGTGAGTACGTGGAAATATATAAGTGCGATATTGGATGCAAGGTTTATGAACCCGCAAATGAATAAAAAGCGCACTAAAATGCTTTCTTTCTTTTTTACGTAAATAATTTGGTTTGATAAAATTGATTCGATCCCTACTGAAATCATATAAAATGCAAAAATAATTAATGTGTTACCAGCTCCAGCATATTCCTTTCCACCGTAAATGACAACAGCTTCATGAGCAATAAGCATTAATCCAATTGCTGCAGGAAATAGCGTAATAAAATATACTTTTGAAATTTTATTTAGTAGCGATTCATATGCTTCTTCAGTTGCGTTTCCTGACAAATAAGAAAGTCTTGGAATTGTAACTTGTACAACACTTAACATAAGTGTATTAATAATGGTCATAATTTGAAAGGCCATTACATAGAAAGCCACTTCAGCTTTTCCAGCATATTCTCCTAAAACAAAGCGGTCTAGTTGTGTGTATAGAATATTAGCATTTGAAAAAATGACAACTAAAAATAAAGGCTTTAAATGTGGAATAATTGTTAAATTGGAAAAATCAAACTTAACTTGGCGCTTCACATATATAAAACTAATAGTATGGTTTAAAAATGTTGATAGAACTAATAAACCGGCAAATTGCTTATAGTCATCTGCTCCATGAATAAAAATAAAAAGAAGCACAACATAAATCAAACGAACAACAACGGTTTTCTTCGTAATGAAATCATAATTTTCATGTGCTTCATTAAACCATTCTACATAAAATAAATTTGAGATAAAGTTGAATCCGAAAATGAGAAGTACAGGGAATAAATCCTGGTTCCCGTATCCAATATAACTAAATAATAAAAAGGCTGTTAAAGCCAGGATACTGGTTGTAAAGTTAATCACATATAGACTCGTGAACAATTGTGAAACTTTCTTCTTATCGTTTTTCACTAAACTGATTTCACGTAATCCATATTGATATACACCAAATACAGCAAAAATGAAAAAGTAATTAAAAATAGTTTCAGAAAAATTAACGGTTCCCATAGAATCGACTCCGAGCGTTCGATATGCGTATGGACCAACTAAAATGGGAAGTATGATATTAAAGGTATTGAGCAATATTTTATAGAAAATATTTGAGACAAGTGACTTTTGCATGATTTCACCTTTCTACATACATGAAAGTTACGTCAGTATCTTTCATAATAAATTATATTAGTTATTAAAATAGATTCCTTTTGCATGCTCTATTGGAAGTAATTCAATGTTGGAAGCAGCGTTAGAAGAATCCCAATTTGCATTTTTAATCATATAATTTGGACCATAGTTGTCTATTAAATATTCTTCATAATTACTAGGAACAGTAAACGTTTCACCTTTGAACGGAATTGTTCTCATGCCTGTAAATGTAGAGATGGCTTTTTTTGTTTTCCAACCAGTTGAAATACGAGTGGTCCCTGAATTTTCAAACTTTACATTTTTACCACCTTCAAAGAAATAACACCATATTTTATGGCTTTCTTCTTTAAAGTAATAGAAGATATCAATGTATACGCCGTTATAGACATATGTTTCCTCTACAGTCTTGTCGTCGATTACAAATGCTCTTTCTTTTATAAAACCTCTTTTTTTCATTTGATCCTCAATAGCTTGTTTCATTTGTTCATCTACGTAAAAAGTTCCAACATCAATATCATCGTCGTGTCCAATAAAGTCTTTTTCACGTACAGCACCTAGTAAAGTCCCATAATCTAACCAAAATGTATGCCCTGCCGATTTAAATGCTTCTTGCATTAGAATGAGTGATCTTAATCCATGCTGCTCCATGTTTGCTCTTCTAATACGAAGTGTTTTATTCTGAGAATAATTTTGAATAACAGGGATTGATTTTACTTTTCTATAAAGTGAATGATTTTTAATACATTGTATAAGTTTCAAGAAATGTCCCCCATATTGAATAAATTAATATTGGTAATTCATAACGTCGGATATAAGTGTACCGCACATAAACTTTGTAAATCAACTATTGGCTAGGAAGATATATGATGTAGATTAGGGGGAATTATATGTTTTTTTGTAAGACAGAACGTTTATAGATATAGTTAAAAAAAATAGCGAATATAGTGGAGCTATATTCGCTAAGAGAGTCATGGTCTTTTGGGAAGAAGTTTTATACATTCCAAGGTTTATTCAATGTTAATACAGCAGCCATTTCCTTACTTTTTAAACGATTATTTTTTCTGTTTTGTGCACGTTCTTTGCCTGTTTTATATAACCAATGTTCTTCTTCTGTTTCTGGTAGCACCTGGGGAACAGAAGAGGGTTTTTCATTTTCTAGTGCTACGAATGTGATGAAGCAAGTTGCAGCAATACGACGCTCACCTTCTAATAAATTTTCTGCAACGACTTTCACAAACACTTCCATCGAGGATTTTCCAGTATAGCAAACGAATGCCTCATAGCAAACGGAATCCGTTTGATGGATTGGAGTTAAAAAGTCAACAGAATCAATGGAAGCTGTTACGCAATGTTTTCTACTATGTCTTGCTGCTGCAATAGATGCAATGCTATCAATTTCTGCTAATAATTTTCCGCCAAATAAGGTGTGATGATTGTTTAAATCATTTGGGAAAACACGCGTTGTTTTAACTGCTTTTGATTCTCTCATAAATTTCTTATCCATATAATCTACTCCTATTTACGTTTTCAATCAGAGTGGTACGCTCATTTCCTGTATAAAAAAGATTGATCTCTTCTATTGAATACTATTTGTTATTTAGACAATCGATATTCGATAAGAAGTTGATCTTATTAAAATAGAATAATGTTGCATTTCTATGCGGGTAACTGAAAGAAAATTTGTTTTGTATAGATTGTAGTGTAAAAGAGGTTTCGCTTACATTGCAAGTAAAAAAAAGAGTGTGCTATTTTTGTCATATATAGTGAAACTTTAATCAGTGAGGATTTTTTCATTCTCAATTGATTATGAATCCTTTTCAACTGGGTTTTTAAGGACAGTTTATCTCTCATTTAATCCCTCTATTTCCATTTAAATCTTAAGGCGGGGGTATTACTGCCCGCGAATAGCGAGATAAATTTTCTAACTGTCATGTGTCTATTCGTGATAGAATCGTTGTGTTATAAATGGAAATAGAGGTGCAATATACATATGAATCACATACAAACAGGATTTAGTAAAATGATTATTGGAACTATGCTTGCCTTTTTTGCTTATTCTTGCTGGAACGCTTTTGAGGGGAGCAAGCAATTATTAGGAGGAAGTGCCACGAGTGTAACGATTGTACTATCCATTTTCGTTATACTCTTTTTACTTCTCGCTTCTATTTTGCAATATCGATTTACGGATAAACAGTTTCTCATTTTTCTAATGAGTATGACAGTACTCGTTAGACTTGGGGCAGTTCTCTTTTTGGATACACCAGTTATAGGTGATGTGAGAGCCATGTATGAGACTGCAAAACAAGTTGCGCTAGGAAGCAGTAATATAACGGTGATTAGTCAATTACCTTTCATTATATATGAGTCAATATTGATTCGTGTGTTTGGCGATGCTACATTTGTTTTACGATTATGTAATATTTTATATTGCATGGGTACGGCGTTTTTCATTTATCGAATTGCTACCATTTTATTTCAAGAGGAATGTGGTCGGATTGCTGCAGTATTTTACGCGTTATATTTGCCTAATATTCTCTCTTGCTCATTGTTAACAGGAGAATCACTCTCTGTATTTTTATTTTACTGTGCGAGTTATATATTACTACATAAAGGATTGAGTCATTCTTACATATGGGTGTGTGCTGCGGTATTATTTGCTTTTAGTAATATAATTAATCCAGTAGGAGTATTTATACTTATTTTAGTACTTACGTATATTTTACTAGTAGAAATATTCCAAAGTGCAGATAAACAAAATATATTGTTAAAGGCAATAGGGATTTTAGTTGTATTTTATGCGACACATTTTAGTGTGAATTATGGGATTCAAGCAATGGGAATAAAACAGTATACGATTTCTAACAATGCATATGTGCAATCGGTTTTAATTGGGGAACAGCACAATAAACAAGAAACGGTTCAAACGCAAAGTTGGAAAGAACGTATGGATCAAACATTAAAGGCGTTTGAAACAGAAAGGTTAGCTTCTCTTAAGTCAAACATAGATCAACTATCATCAGAAGGAATGAATGGAGCACTGTTAAAGGGTGAAAATCTTCTCTTTATGGTTGTAACTTTATTTATGATAATTGCACTTTTACATTTCCTTATTCAAAAACAAAAGAGCGAAGGCTATATGTTATTCCTATTACTTATAACAGGATACATTGGAATGAAACTTTTGAATAAGGATATTGTATACGGTAGTTTAATCATACCGAGCATTTTTATTTTACAAAGTTTAGGTGTTTATATGCTGTCTTTCTATTGTCAAAAGCTATTTTTCAAAAAATAAAGCCATTCGTAACAGGATCGTTTTTTCCGGGAGCATACTGAGGTATATATGAAAAGAAAACTCATCATAAAAATGGTGAGTTTTTTTATTTAGGTAATGAGTATAAAATAAAGAGAATTCGCTTTGAATTCTCTTAATGACTTTTATTAGCATTTGCCTTTGAATGTGTTTTAAAGAAAACTGGAAAATGTACATTATATATAACAGTGACTACACGTATAGTGAACGTTACTAGTAAACAAATATAAAAGGCTAATACGTGTGCACCCATTTCATGCGTAATAAGAAAACTAATTGCACCCAAAATAGAAGCAATGGCATAAATTTCTTTACGGAATACGTAGGGAATATCTTGAGCGCAAATATCACGCAAAATTCCTCCGCCAATACCTGTAATAACACCCATTGAAACAACTAAAAATGAAGCATCAACGTGATGCGACATTGCTGCGTTTGCACCAATAGCAGTAAAAACGCCTAAACCGACAGCATCTGAAAGCATAATTACAACTTGAAGTTTGTTAATACGTTCAAAAAACATACAAGTAAAGAGAGCAGCTAATACGCTGACAAAAAAGTAAATTGGTTGTACAAATGCAACGGGAGGGAGGTTACCAATCATAACATCACGAATAATTCCGCCACCGAGTGCAGTAGCTACAGCTAAACAAAGGACACCAAATAAATCTAAATCTTTCTTTAAACCCACCAATGTACCAGAAATGGCAGCGGCAACAATGCCAAGAAACGTAAATATTTCGATTAATAACATAGCTCTAATTCCTTCCCTTTAAAGATGTTCCAGAGCAAAATATACACTAAAGTTTTAGAAATAACAATTACTTTTCGTTACATGTAGAAAAAAAGAAAAAATGGGGAAAGAAAGCGTTTGAAGATACGAAATATCTGACATATAAGAAGGGGATTTATTATCTTTTCTCTATATAAATTGAAAGAGCTTAACTCAAAAATTATGTTATAATGAATATTTGAGATGAGTTAGAGTTTCGTTGTAAATTGTATAAAGTGAGATAAGGTAATGATAGTTATTTATGGGGGTTTGAGATGTTAAAAAATAATAGTTTAAGTAATAAATTTGAAAACTTTTTATTGATTTTCATTATGTTACAGCCGATTTTAGACTTACTCACATCATTCTGTATTATGGTTTTAAAAATTGATACAACAATTGGAGTTATTACGCGTTTATTTGTAATGGCTCTTGGTGGAATCTATATTTTGCTGCAAGCAAAAGAAAAAGGGAATCGTAAATATATCATATATTTAATAGTAGTCGGGATTGTTTGTGCGGCAGGTTTTGTAAATAATAAATTCGTTAAAAGTCCTATCATGTTGGGAGAAGAAATTAAATTTATAGCAAAATCTTTATACCCAATCATTATGCTGACTTGTTACATCTTTGTATTTAAATCATTAAAAAATAAAGTAAATACATATTCAAAAATGCGTAATTATATCGTATATTCAACATTAATTATAAATGCCATCATGGTTATTTCGATTGCGACAGGAACGGATTATAATAGTTACACGTCTATAAAAACCGGTTCACGTGGTTGGTTCTATGCAGGAAATGAATTAGGTTCCATTTTAGCAGTGATATGTCCAATTGTTTTTCTATATTCAATTGAAAAAACAACAAGTATAGCAAAGAGTTATTTTTGGATTCCTTCTCTTTTAATGATTTTTTCATTATTTGCTATTGGTACAAAGGTAGGATTTGGAGCCATTGTTGGTACAATGATTGTTGCTGTGTTTATGTGTTATGTTCAAGCATTTTTACAGCGTAAAGATAGAAAAAAGAAAGCATATTTACTGAACGGTATCATTGCAACGGTTGTTTTTGCTGGAGTAGTGGCGTATACACCGTTTTCTCCATTCCTCAAAAATATAGGATTTCATTTCCAATTTCTTGAGAATAAACAAGAGATGAAAGAGGCAGAGGAAAAGAAAGAAGATAAACCACAACATAAACCTCCTGTGACACAAGAGGAAAAAGAAGTAAAGAAAAAAGAGGAAACACAAGCGCTTATTTTCAGCGGACGTGAGCTGTTTGAGAAAGTGTATAAAGACTACTATGCAGAAGCTCCAACATCTCAAAAATTATTGGGCATGGGGTATTCTGGGAATTTCAAAGGGGACCCGAAGCTAATTGAAAGAGATTTCCATGATTGGTTCTATGCATTTGGAATTATCGGTTTTGCTTTGCTTTTAATTCCATTTTTATACTTTGGTATAAAGATTCTCCTCATACTAATAACTAGGTTTAGAGAGGTATTTACAGTAAAATACGGATTATTAGCAACCTCGCTAGCATTAGGTTTAGGTATTGCGTTTATAGCAGGTCATGTATTAACTGCTCCTGGAGTAAGTATTTATTTTGCTGTAATTTTTGCATATTTAATTGTGGATTTAGAAATTGAATGATAGAAAAATAAAAGCTAGCGCCACGTTAGCTTTTATTTTTTGCTATAGTAAACGATAAGAGAACATAAAATGGAGGAGGAAAGAGATGAAAGTGTTGCATATGAATGCTGGAGCAGAAGAAGGTGGCGGGAAAACTCACATTATTTCACTTTTGTCACAATTTCCAGAAGATGAAGTTGAACTAGCTGTATTTGAAGAAGGTGCGATCGCTAGAGAAGCAAGAGAGCTCGGAATTAAGGTCCATGTTTTTTCCCAATCATCTCGTTATGACATATCGATTCTTTCCAAAATACGTACGTTTATTAATGAAGGATACTTTGATATTGTACATACACATGGTGCACGCGCAAACTTTTATCTATCTCTTCTAAAAAGGAAAATACGTGCAAAATGGGTTACAACGGTTCATAGTGATCCAACCCTTGATTTTATGAAGCGTGGATTAAAAGGTTGGGTTTTTACAAAATTAAATTTACATTCTTATAAGAAAGTGGATTTGTTTTTTGCGATTACAGAACGTTTTAAGAAAAATACTGTAGCACTCGGGGTGCCAGAAGATAAAATTTGTACTGTTTATAACGGGATTGAGTATGATGATATCCCAGCGAAACCTTATAATTTGAAAGATAAATTTGGTATACAAGAAGAGTCATTTATAGCTATTCAAGTGGCTCGTCTTCACCCTGTAAAGGGACATAATATTTTATTTGATGCCTTGCAAAAAATAACGATCCCAAATATAAAAGTGTTGTTAGTTGGCGATGGTCCAATTGAAGCAGAGTTGAAAGAGGTAGTAAGGAAGAAAAATTTAGAGGATAAAGTACTATTTTTAGGACATCGTTCGGATGTAAAAGAATTATATGCATCCGCTCATATAAATTTATTAACTTCTTATAGTGAAAGTTTCCCACTTGTACTATTAGAAGCCGCAAATCAGCGTTTAACGTCTATTGCAACAAATGTTGGTGATATGGAAAAGTTGATTGTTAATCCTACATATGGATGGATTGTACCGACTGGTGACACACATGCATTAGTAAGTGCACTAGAGGAAGGATATAAGAAATGGGAGAATGGTGAATTAGCATCGATGGGTGAACGCTTGTATGAGCATGCTTCTTCGCGTTTCTCATTACGAAATCTATATGAAGATACTCATAAAGCATATAAAAAACTTTTATTGAAATAGAGAGGATTATCATTATGGCAGTGCAAACAGTTGATATTTTAGGTGTCCCTTTTTCTACGATGACAATGGAAGAGACAATTCAATATATCATGAAGCAGTTAGAGGCGGAACGAACTCATACATTCCAAGTTGTAACAGCAAATCCGGAAATCGTAATGTGTGCGAAAAAAGACCCAAGTTTTTATCAAACACTTTTGAAAACAGATTTAATTACACCAGATGGTATCGGTGTTGTAAAAGCAAGTGGTATGTTAGGGACACCATTAAAAGAGCGAGTAGCTGGTTTTGATTTAATGAGTGATTTATTTGAAGCGTTGTCGAAAGAAAATAAACCTGTATCGGTTTTCTTACTTGGGGCAAAACCACATGTTGTGAAAGGTGCTGCTGATCATTTAACAAAAACATATTCAGCTGTATCTATTGTGGGGACTCAAGATGGATACTTTAAACAAGAAGAGGAAGAAGATATTATTTCTCGTATTCAAGAAGCAAAGCCTGATATTTTACTTGTAGCACTCGGATTCCCAAGACAAGAAAATTTTATTCAAAATAATAAGCATCGTTTGCAAGCGAAGGTAGCTGTCGGTGTAGGTGGCAGTTTAGACGTTTGGGCAGGGGAAGTAAAACGTGCGCCAAAATGGATTCAAGCCATTCATCTCGAATGGTTTTACCGACTATGTAGCAATCCGACGCGTTGGCGTCGTCAGCTTGTATTAGCTGAATTTCTAAAAGAAGTAATGCGTTCGAAAAAGTAGCGAAATATCGCTGCTTTTTTGTTTGGAAAAATTTATCCCGCTATTTGCGGGCAGTAATACTCTCACCTCAAAATTGAGCGAAAGCATTGTCCAGTTCCAGTGGCTAGAATGTTCGGTGGCTTCGCTTCTTCTTGTGAGGTAAAAAAACACCTCTACGTCAGAAGCTCCATCCCCCTCGCATTCTGGACGAGCAACTTCCACTTTATACAGTATTTCTCACTAATAAAGCCATCGCCTTATGGGAATTTTAAAATAAAACTTTACAGTAAGTGTAGAAATAAAAGTATTTTACTTATACAATACACATGTGTAAAATGATGTGTAAAGACACCTGTGTAAGGAGGGTTTTTAGTGGGGGATATAAAAGAAATTTCAAAGCGCAAGCTTCTTGGAATAGCGGGTCTTGGTTGGCTATTTGATGCAATGGATGTCGGCATGCTTTCATTTGTCATCGTTGCATTGCAAAAAGAATGGGGATTAAGTAGCCAAGAAATGGGATGGATTGGAAGTGTAAATTCTATCGGAATGGCAGTTGGAGCGCTTTTATTTGGAATATTAGCAGATAAGATGGGGCGTAAGTCCGTTTTTATTATGACATTATTATTATTTTCTATCTGTAGTGGCTTAACAGCATTAACAACAACATTAGCTATGTTTCTTATATTGCGTTTTTTAATCGGCATGGGACTTGGCGGAGAATTACCGGTTGCTTCGACACTTGTATCTGAAAGCGTTGAGGCGCATGAGCGTGGGAAAATTGTTGTGTTATTAGAAAGTTTTTGGGCTGGTGGCTGGTTAATTGCAGCTCTTATTTCTTATTTTGTAATTCCCAAGTATGGCTGGCAAGTAGCGATGGTATTAAGTGCAGTTCCAGCTTTTTATGCACTATATTTACGATGGAATTTACCAGATTCACCAAGGTTTGAGAGAGTCGAGAAACAACAATCTGTTATTACAAATATAAAAGCAGTTTGGTCTGGAGAATATCGAAAAGCAACAATTATGCTATGGATCTTATGGTTCTGTGTTGTCTTTTCTTATTATGGTATGTTTCTTTGGTTACCAAGTGTAATGGTATTAAAAGGATTTAGTTTAATAAAAAGTTTCCAGTACGTATTAATTATGACATTAGCGCAGCTGCCAGGATATTTTACTGCTGCATGGTTTATTGAACGACTTGGCCGTAAGTTTGTATTAGTTACGTATTTAATTGGTACAGCATGTAGTGCTTACGTCTTTGGAGTAGCTGAATCGCTTACGATATTGCTGGTGGCAGGAATGCTATTGTCCTTCTTTAATTTAGGAGCATGGGGAGCATTATATGCATATACACCTGAGCAGTATCCGACAGTAATTCGTGGTACTGGGGCAGGTATGGCTGCCGCATTTGGTCGTATTGGTGGTATTCTCGGTCCGTTATTAGTAGGTTACCTTGTTGCCTCGCAAGCTTCTCTTTCTTTAATCTTTACAATCTTTTGCAGCTCCATTTTAATAGGGGTGCTTGCAGTGGTTGTGCTTGGACAGGAAACAAAGCAACAAGAATTAGTATAATAAAGGAAGGAAGTCCAAATGACTTCCTTCCTTATATTATTATTGAGAAAAAAAGTAGCATATTAAATAGAAAATATAGCTAGAAAAAGGGATTATTTCTTACTAAAGCGAATGTATACAACAAGACTTATGGACAAAACAATTAGGTGGTTGGGCAGATGAGGATTTTACTTATTATGGAAGATTCAGAATGTAGAAATCAATTAATTGAGACATTTACAGAAAATATGAGAAATGTAGAATGTTTTGAAGCAGGAACAGGAATGGAATCTTTACAGATAGCAAAAAAACATACTCCTGATTTCGTTTTTTTAGATACAAAGTTAAAAGACGGCACAGGATTTGAATTCTCTAGCTTATTACAACAGCTAAGTTGTAGTGCAAAATTTATTTTTGTAGGTAGGGATATAGAAGAGGCGATAACAGCTTTTCGATTCCAAGCATTTTATTACTTAATAAGACCTTTTCGTGAGGAAGATTTACAGTTTCTTTTGCATAGAATAGAGCAAGAAAAGGGAAAGAAAATAAAAAGCCATTTGCGCAAACTTCCGATTGAAAGTCATGAGGGAATTACATATATTTTTCCAGAGGATATTATATATGTAAGTAAGAATAAGGAGAATAAAACAGTTTCGATTTATACAACAAATAATCAGTATATTTCAACGTATACACTTCAAGAACTAGAAAATAAATTAACAGCATATGATTTTTTACGTGTTCATAAAAGTTATTTAATAAATGTTATGTATGTTCAAGAACTAAAGCCTTATTATAATGGAACCTATAATCTTTATTTGGAAAGGTATGATGAGCAGGCAATTCCCGTTAGTCGAAACTATGTAAAACGACTGCGAAATAAAATTGAACTATGACAAGTTGTAAGTGAATTTCAACATGTTAACATAAGAATCCTTCATAATAAGGAAGATTTAAATTAAATATTCAGAAAATTTAGTACAATTTCCACTAAGAAGTAGTATAGGGGGGGATTGTATGTGAAGGCGCTTAAGTCAATTTTACTTTGGGGTGTAATCGCAGCTTTAGGAGCAACCGGATTTGGTGTAATTGCCTTATCACAAGGTGAAACGATTAATGCTGTATGGCTATTAGTGGCAGCTGTTTCTGTATATGCTGTTGCTTATCGTTTCTATAGTAGATTTATTGCTAGGAAAGTATTTGAATTAGATAATAATCGGCGAACACCTGCTGAGACGCTAAATGATGGAAAGGATTATGTTCCAACAAATAAATGGGTATTATTTGGACATCACTTTGCGGCAATTGCTGGAGCGGGTCCACTAGTAGGACCTATTTTAGCAGCTCAGATGGGATATCTGCCAGGAACAATTTGGATTATTGTTGGGGTTGTAATTGCTGGGGCAGTACAAGATTTTGTTATTTTATTTGCTTCAATGAGACGTAATGGAAAATCATTAGGTGAAATGATTAAAGATGAGATCGGTCCTGTAACAGGATTGATTGCGATGATTGGTATTTTAGGTATCATGATCATTTTATTAGCAGTCTTAGCTCTAGTAGTTGTGAAAGCGCTTGTTGGTAGTCCTTGGGGAATGTTTACGATCGCAGCGACAATTCCAATCGCTATTTTAATGGGTGTTTATATGCGTTACATTCGCCCAGGACGCATTGGAGAAGGATCGGTTATCGGTATTATTTTACTCCTTTTAGCTCTTGTGGGAGGACAGTATGTAGCTGAGAATCCTACCCTTGCAAGCATGTTTACTTTTAGTGGTGAAACAATTGCAATTATGCTTATTGTATACGGTTTTATTGCGTCGGCATTACCAGTGTGGATGCTTCTTGCTCCACGTGATTATTTAAGTACATTTTTAAAGATCGGTACGATTGTTGGGCTAGCAATTGGTATTTTAATCGTAGCGCCAAACCTACAAATGCCGGCTGTGTCTAAGTTTATTGATGGAACAGGTCCTGTGTTTTCTGGGAACCTATTTCCGTTTTTATTTATTACAATTGCTTGCGGGGCAGTATCAGGATTCCATGCTTTAGTTTCCTCTGGTACTACTCCGAAAATGATTGAAAGAGAAGGTCATGCTCAGCCAATTGGCTACGGAGCGATGTTAATGGAATCATTCGTTGCAGCGATGGCAATGATTGCAGCTTGTGTATTAACACCAGGAACATACTTTGCAATTAACAGTCCAGCAGCTCTTATCGGGACAGATGTATCGCAAGCAGCTCAAGTTATTTCTTCTTGGGGATTTGCGATTACACCAAACGAGTTAAAGGACCTGGCTGTAAATGTTGGTGAACAAACAATTTTATCTCGCACAGGAGGAGCACCAACATTAGCAATTGGAATGGCCTACATCTTTTCACAAGTAATCGGTGGAACTGCGATGATGGCGTTCTGGTATCATTTTGCTATTTTATTTGAAGCACTATTTATTCTAACTACAATTGATGCTGGTACACGTGTAGGACGATTTATGATTCAAGATATTTTAGGACACATATATAAACCATTTGCGAAAACGGATTCTACACTAGCTAATGTTATTGCAACAACGCTATGCGTGTTAGGGTGGGGGTATTTCTTATACCAAGGTGTAGTTGATCCACTCGGTGGGATTAATACACTATGGCCACTCTTTGGAATTGCGAATCAAATGTTAGCGGGTATTGCGTTATTACTCGGAACAACGATATTGTTCAAAATGGGGAAAAAGGCGTATGTTTGGGTTACACTTATTCCAACTGTCGGCCTGCTGATTGTGACGATGACAGCCGGCTACCAAAAATTATTCCATGATAACCCAAAAATTGGATTCTTATCCCATGCAAAAGTATTTCAAAATGCCTTAGATGAAGGGAAAATACTAGCACCGGCCAAAAATGTGGGACAAATGAAGCAAATTATTTTCAATGATTATATCGATGCTGCACTTTGTGGAATTTTCATGTTAGTTGTAATAGCGGTCCTTATTTCAGCTATTCGTATATGGATTAAGGTGCTGCAAAATAAAGCAACACCATTAAAAGAAGCACCCTATATTCCAAGAGATGAAAGTGAGTCGAGAAATTATGCTTAAAAAATTGGGGAAGGTGTGGAGGACAAGAAAGCAATTTATTAGTTTGCTTGTTGGAGTACCAAGTTATGAAACGTACGTTACTCATATGAAACAGCACCATCCAGAAGAAATGATTCTATGTCGAAAACAGTTCTTTGCAGAGGCGCAAGAAGCCAGATTCAATGCGAAAGGTGGAAAAATATCAAGGTGTTGCTGAAAAAAAGAGCGATTCGTCGCTCTTTTTTTACTTTGTTGTTGTTTCACGTGGAACAACAGGATTTTAAGTTTGTAGTTTTTAATAGTATGGAAATGTTAGAAATAAGCTAAGTTCAGCATCATAAAAAAACGGGCTATCTATAGATAGCCTGTTTTTTTATTTCTTATACAAGTTCTTTTCCAGTTGTAAATTTACGATATGCACCATGATGTGTTGGCCCGATGTATTCGTTTAATTTGAAAGAGTGACGAATCGCTGCTGTGATGAATTCTTTTGCGATTATTACAGCATCTTTTACAGATTTACCTTTTGCAAGTTCTGCCGTAATTGCTGCAGAGTATGTACAACCTGCACCGTGTGTATTTGTTGTATTAACTTTCTCTGATTCTAAAAGATCGAATGTTTCTCCATCATATAATACATCGATTGCAGTTTCCGTACCTAGTTTGCTACCACCTTTAATTAGTACATATTTTGCACCTAAAGCATGGATTTTTTTTGCGGCTTCTTTCATGTCCTCAAGGGAATTAATTTTCACACCACTTAGTTGATATGCTTCAAATAAATTTGGTGTCACAACTAATGCTTTTGGAACAAGTACATCGCGTAAGCAGTCATTTGTTTCAGGATGCAATGCTTCATCTGCCCCTTTGCAAACCATCACTGGATCTACTACTACATTTTGTAGATTATGCTTTTCAATTGTTTCAGCAACCATTTCAATGATTTCAACAGATCCAAGCATACCAGTTTTTAAAGCATCAACACCAACGCCTTCAATTGTTGTTTCTAATTGTGGTTTTAGTGTAGAAGCAGGGATAGGGAACACGTTATGTGCCCAACCGTTATGTGGGTCCATCGTTACAATTGTTGTAAGAGATGTCATTCCGTATACACCAAGTTCTTGGAACGTTTTTAAATCTGCTTGTATGCCAGCGCCACCGCTTGTGTCAGAACCAGCGATTGTAAGTGCTTTGTTTAATGTCATTGAGAAAGCCCCCTTAGGTGATATAATGAAAACTACATTTTTATCCATTATATCAATGTTATGAATAAGTACAAAGTGAAAAAGTAGTTAGCTTGGTTGAAAAGATAATGAATTTGTTACAATAAGAAATGAAAATATCGTATATAGGAGACAATTTATGTTTCAAGGGAATCGTATAAGCGAATTAGCTATATTAAAAGAAATTGCAGAAACGTTAAATACATCTAATGATACATATCACATGTTGCAAGCGGTATTAGAAAAATTATTGCATGTAACAGGATTAACAACAGGATGGATTTTTCTGGCCGATGAAAATGGTAGATATACGAAATTAATTGATTATCATTTACCAGCAGCGCTCGCGTTTCAAAATAAACGACCGATGTGTGAAGGAGAATGCTGGTGTCTGCGTCGCTTTGTAGAAGGGAAATTAGAGCGAGCAGTTAATATTATTGAATGTAAGAGAATTAATAATGCAATTGAACATAATTGGGGCGATACAGAAGGAATTCTTCATCATGCAACAGTTCCCCTAAAAGCTGGCGGTGAAGAATTCGGTGTGCTAAATGTAGCAAGCCCAGGAAAAACACATTTTTCTGAAGAGGAACTTATGCTGCTGCAATCGGTTGCTTTGCAAATTGGAACAGCTTTAAAACGGACAAAATTATATGAAAGTGAAAAAAGACGTGCTCATTATTATGTGAAATTAGAACGTTTCATTCAAGAGCTAAGAAAAATCCATAAGTTAAATACATTACCAGAAGAAGTTGTAAAACAAGTGGAGGATGTATTTCAGTGGGAGAAAGTTGCGTTTTTTATAAAGGAAGAAAAGAACTTATCTATGCGAGCTTGTTATAAGAAATATGTAACGGAAAGAGATAGGGAGTTAGAGAGTACTGCAAAAGAAGCGATAGAAAAAAATCAGCCTGTTTTGTTGAAAAGACGGTCTAATGGCTCTATCATTGTTGCTCTAATACAAATTCGAAATCAAGTGTTTGGTGTTTTATGCGTGAGTTCGAAGCATGGAGGATTTGATGAGAATACCGTAGATATCGTGCAAGCGTTAACGAATCATATTTCATTAATGATTGAAAATTTACGGTTAAATGAACAGCGACGTGAACTTGCTCGGATGGAAGAACGAAACCGTTTGGCACGGGATCTGCATGATTCAGTTTCACAAAAGTTATTTTCATTAACGTTTATGACTAAGGGGACAGAAGCT
Source organism: Bacillus sp. AFS023182 (assembly GCF_002560575.1). NCBI lineage: Bacteria > Bacillati > Bacillota > Bacilli > Caryophanales > Bacillaceae > Bacillus > Bacillus sp. AFS023182. Next base: position 83,999 of record NZ_NTRO01000051.1, read on the forward strand.
GTTTTAAAGGGACAAAATGAAACGGTAGATCAATCCCTTCATGAGATAAGGGAATTAGCACAAGGTGCTTTAAAAGAAATGCGAGCACTTATTTGGCAACTCCGTCCAGCAGGATTAGAAAAAGGGTTGCTACCCGCTTTAAAGCAATATGGAGAGAACTTAGGGCTGAACATTCGTGAGCAAGTTAAAGGTGTGCGTGAGTTACCACGTGTAGTGGAAGAAACATTATGGCGAATTGGACAAGAGGCTTTAAATAATGTGAGTAAACATGCGGGGGTAACAGAGGCGACAATTTATTTGAAAGTAACAGAGAAAGAAGTGTCCTTAGAGGTAGTTGATTATGGCCTCGGTTTTATAGAAAGAGATATAAAAGAGAAGAAATCGCTCGGTATGACAACAATGCGTGAACGCGCAGAGTTAATTGGCGGATGGATTACGATTGTAAGTGAGAAAAAGCGAACAAGTATAAAAGTTATCGTACCATTATAATGCGATGTGAAAATGAGGGAAACTTGTGAAGATAAGAGTATTATTAGTTGACGATCATACAGTTGTTTTAAAAGGATTAGCCTTTTTTTTAAGCACACAAGAAGATCTTGAATTGGTTGGAGAGGCAAATAATGGGAAAGAAGCTTTGGTGAAGGTTCAAGAAGTGCGGCCAGATATAGTTTTGATGGACCTGTATATGCCAGAGATGGATGGGATCGAAGCGACAGCATGCATCAAAAAGGAATATCCAAATGTGAAAGTGCTCGTATTAACTAGTTTTTCTGATCAAGCGCATGTTTTGCCGGCTTTAAAAGCTGGGGCAAGCGGATATATTCTAAAAGATGTTGAGCCTGATCAACTTGTCGAAGCGATTCGTAGCGCATATAAAGGAAATATTCAGCTTCACCCTGATATAGCAAGCGCGCTTCTGTCTCAAACTTTGCCGCAAGAAGAGAAACAAGAGTCATCAAATATTCATGTAGATGTACTAACAGCAAGGGAAAATGAAGTGTTGCAGCTCTTGGCAAAAGGGATGAGTAATAAGGAAATTGCATCCGTATTAGTGATTACAGAAAAAACAGTAAAAGCTCATGTAAGTAGTATTTTAGGCAAATTAAATTTATCTGATCGTACACAAGCAGCTTTATATGCAGTGAAAAGTGGGATCGTATAAGACAAAAGTCGTAGGACTTAGTTCGCCTTTAGGAGGCGGACTTTTTTTATGAAAAGATACGTCTATGTGAGGAAGAAATTGTTAGGATGAGAGGATAAAATGTATTTGTAAACAACAATAATTACAAGGGATTATCCCTTTTTAGCGAGTAGATAATAAACAACGTAAGAGTAAGCAATAGGAGGAAAAAAGGCATGACAACAGTTTTATTTGTAAAAGCTAACAACCGTCCAGCAGATCAAGCAGTTAGCGTAAAATTATATGAAGCGTTTTTAGCAAGTTATAAAGAAGCACATCCAAATGATACAGTGGTAGAACTTGATTTATACAATGAAGAATTACCATATATAGGAGTAGATATGATTAACGGTACATTTAAAACAAGTAGAGGATTTGATTTAACAGTAGAAGAAGCAAAAGCAGTAGCTGTTGCTGATAAATATTTAGATCAATTCCTTGCAGCTGATAAAGTAGTATTTGGTTTCCCGTTATGGAACTTAACAATTCCAGCTGTACTGCACACATATATCGATTACTTAAACCGTGCTGGTAAAACATTTAAATATACACCAGAAGGACCAGTAGGCCTTATTGGAGATAAGAAAATTGCGCTATTAAACGCACGCGGTGGTGTATATTCTGAAGGACCAGCAGCAGAAGTAGAAATGGCTGTTAAATATGTAGCAAGCATGATGGGGTTCTTCGGTGCAAAAGATATGAAGACAGTTATTGTTGAAGGTCATAACCAATTCCCAGATAAAGCGGAAGAGATTATTGCAGAAGGCCTTGAGAAAGCTGTTAAAGTAGCAAGCACATTCTAATTAATACAATAATCGTCGTTCAATATGCAGTATCAGTACCTTTATGGTGTTGGTGCTGCTTTTTTGTTTTTTAATAAATAGTCTAGCAGAAGAACTTATGAGGTTTCGTTCTGTTATTGCCGAGTGAGTTCATCTGCTAACTTTTGTAATTGCTCTTTGTCCTGTATGAAATACATTCTCCCTTCTTTTTTTAACCAATTTTGCTGACAAAACTGCTTTAATACAAATAAAAGATGACGATAACTAACGTTTAAGTATTCAGAGGCTTCTGTATGTTTTTCAAGGTAACAATTGTTTTGCTCGGTTAACAGAATGAACGCAGCTAATCGGTTTTCTAAAGGGTAGTTATGACTTTTTGCATATTGTTCAGTTCGAGTAATTGTTTTTTCTCCAATGAATTTGCACAACTGCTGTAAAAAATGGGCGTCTTGTAATAAGAGATGGCGACAATCTTTCAAGGGAAGAGCTAAACAGATACATGGTTCCATGGCTTCGATCCCTTTTGTTAACGTCTCTACTCCAATTAATCCTAATTCTCCCATGATTGATGGCGCTTTTACAAAATTAATTAAGGAAATCCTTCCATTCTGATGGCTCATATATATTTTTACTTTTCCGGAAATTAAGTAATAGAGATAGGGAAACTCCTCTCCTTCATTACAAATGGTTTCTTTCTTTTGAAACGAATGAATTTCTATATACGGCAAAATGTCAAAAGAAAAGAATGTTTGAAAATTGAATTGCTTTACATAATTATGAATCTCATATGAATCTTTTTTGATTTTCATTTTCTCACCTCTCATTTAGTATGAGATATCTCCTATTCTTTTTACAAGCGGGAGTGATACGATTTATTTAATAACAAAAGAAACAGCGTGTTTTTATAGAAGAAAGGAAGAGAAGCAACATGAAGAAATATCAAACATTACTATTTGATGTCGACGATACATTATTAGATTTTAAAGCAGCTGAAAGAAAAGCATTGCATTTGCTTTTTGAGGAACAAAAAATCCCTTTAACTAATGAAATTGAGGCACATTATAAAAAAATAAACCAAGGTCTGTGGGAATCCTTTGAAGAAGGCAAAATAGCCCGAGATGAGGTAGTGAATACGCGATTTTCAATTTTATTCAGGGAATATGGTCAAGAAGTTGATGGACCATTGTTTGAAAAGAATTATCGTAGTTATTTAGAAGAAGGGAATCAGCTCATTCATGGGGCTTTCGAATTAATACAAGGTTTCCAAAGCGAATACGATTTATATATTGTTACAAACGGTGTTTCCAAAACGCAAGACAAGCGCCTACGTAATTCAGGATTACATTCATTCTTTAAGGGTATTTTTGTTTCAGAAGATACTGGTTACCAAAAACCAATGAAGGAATACTTCGATTATGTTTTTGCACGAATTTCTAATTTTTCTGTAGAGAAAGGATTAATTATCGGGGATTCTTTAAGTGCAGATATTAAGGGTGGGCAGCTAGCTGGATTAGACACATGTTGGTTTAATCCTGAAAAGAAGTTAAACGATAGCGGGATAGTTCCAACTTATGAAATTCAAACTTTTGATGAGCTGTATGGGATTTTAAAATGTTAGTTTTTTTGAGGGCTTAAATATTATTTTTTAATAGTCCATTTGTAGTGGCAATTTTATTTGTAAAAGTAAACATTCTTTACTCAAAAGGCAGTACCAACACTTTTATTGTGATGGTACTGCCTTTTATTTGTTCATTTTACTATTCGATATTTGCACCAGCTTCCTGTTTCTTCTCACTATGGTTAGGAAGTGGAAAAACATTACCAATCATTGCAGCTCCAATCATTGGTAACAATAAATTAATTGGGAAGAACATAAGTAATAATAATGTAATAGCGATTGGCTTTCGTATTGCATAGCTTGAAATGGCTGTCGTTATAATAGCTACAGAAGCAACTGGATCTAACGGTATGAGAGTAGCTACAGCATATCCAATACTTGCACCAGCAAATATAATCGGGAAAATATGTCCACCACGCCAACCTGTATTTAAACAAACTGCCGTTATACATAATTTTAAAATTCCTGAAAGAAACAGGATCCAAAATGATAACTCTGTCCATTCAGTTACTAATTCTTTTAATTGGTGTTCTCCTGAAAACAGTGTATACGGAAGTAAAGTGCCTGAAATTCCTAGAAGAATACCGCCTATAATCGCTAATGTTAGTTTATACTTTTGAAAAGGATGTACTATTTTTTCTAATATATGTTCTATTTTGAAATAAAAATAGCCTGCACAGGCACCTATACAAATAAGGGGAAGAAAGGCCACCCATTCGCGGAGTGTAAAAGATCCTTCTCCAAAATTAACAATAAAAGATCCTCGATTATCAAACTGACTAAGCAATAAATATACAGAAAAACCAGCAAAAGTAGTAGCGAGATATACAATAGTCTTTTTCTCTTTAAAAGTTTCAGCAAGTTGTGTATCCTCATGCTCGCTTGGAGCTAAATAACCGAATAGCGGTGCATTAAAAATAACACTTAAGGCAGCGCCAATCCCAATTTCCGTTAGTTCGTGCATTCCTTTTAAAGTAAATTTAAAGCGATCACCAACCCATGTACAAAGTCCACCTATAATCCCAACAAGTGCTGCTTCTGGCCCTAAGCTTGCGCCAAATACTAAAACAATAATGGCTGTTAACGTAGCTTTATGTACAAATTGGTACTCAATTCTACCTGTCTTCTTATATTCACCCATTACTTCTGGCATTAAACGTGGGTATGTGCCGAAGTACTTCTGTGACAGTCCAACAAGAACACCGCCGATTATTGTTACACAAAGTGTGTAATAAGGTGGTAATCCCAATTCCTTAGGTAAATATCCCCAAATAAACTGAATTCCAGCATTTGTGACAACTAAAAATAACCAGACTGTAGCACCAACGATAGCACCTAGAAACATACCGTACACGGTGAGTAAATAGTGCAGATTTCTCCTAATAGTCAATTGTTATGCCTCCTCTATTTATACGTTATTATGAAAAGTTAGAGATTCTGATACGAAGATAATTAAGGAATGAATTGAATATGCATATTATCTTTTTAAGAGAATTACTTATTCAAAATATATTACAAAAATCAGCAGTATTATTTTATGGGGTTCTGAAACATTCGTAAATGTAATCATATTTTTGTAAATATCTTGATGACCTGTATATAAAGTGTAACACGGTTAAAAATATTATGTTGCTTGTTACGATTAAATATAGATCTATAATTTTACATAGTGAGTAGAGTTTTTAAAAGGTATTATTTTTCTTTAAATAGGAGTATTTTCTTCAATTTCTTAAATTTAAATTTTGAGAATGAACAATTAAAGTAGCAATACAATCTTTCGTAAATATTCAGAAAAATAATTGACATCAGGAAATTATTGCTATAAAATCAACGGTAATTACATAGTCTTATCAAGAAAAGGTGGAGGGACAGGCCCTATGAAACCTTGGCAACAGCCGCATAGCGGAATTGTGCCAAATCCTGCAGGTAATAAGCCCTGAGAGATAAGAAAGAGACTTTAGAGCGTGTTTTTAAACTGCTTCTTTCTTGTTAGGGAAAGAAGCAGTTTTTTTATTTTCTATAAAAGAAAGGAGAATGAGAGATGGGAGAATCATGGGGAAAAGGAACCATTTGTGTGCAAGGTGGCTATACACCGGAGAATGGTGAACCGCGTGTTTTACCGCTCTATCAAAGTACGACGTACAAATACGATACGTCCGATGATTTAGCGGCACTCTTTAATTTAGAAGCAGAAGGCTATATTTATACGCGTATTGGGAATCCGACACTAGCAGCATTTGAACAAAAATTAACAGAGTTAGAAGGTGGTGTTGGAGCTGTTGCAACAGCTTCTGGTCAAGCGGCTATTATGCTTGCTGTTCTAAATATTTGTAGCAGTGGTGACCATTTACTTTGTTCTTCAACCGTTTATGGGGGAACATTTAACTTATTTGGGGTAAGTCTACGTAAATTAGGGATTGAGGTTACATTCTTTAATCCAAGCTTATCTTCTGATGAAATTGTGGCACTTGCCAATCATAAAACAAAGCTTATTTATGCAGAGTCACTGGGGAATCCAGCGATGAATGTTCTGGATTTTAAAGAGTTTTCAGCTGCTGCGAAACAGTTAGAAGTACCATTTATTGTTGATAACACATTAGCAACACCGTATTTATGCCAAGCGTTTGAACATGGAGCAAATATTGTAGTGCATTCTACAACAAAATATATTGATGGTCACGCAAGCTCATTAGGCGGGATTGTCATTGACGGAGGAAACTTTGATTGGGCAAATGGAAAATACCCTGAGTTTGTCGAACCGGATCCAAGTTATCATGGTGTAAGTTATGTGCAGAAATTTGGGAAGGCAGCATATATTGTGAAAGCTCGTGTTCAATTATTAAGAGACTATGGAAACTGTATGAGCCCATTCAATGCGTATATTAGCAACATCGGTTTAGAAACTTTGCATTTACGAATGGAGCGTCATAGTGAAAGTGCTCTTGCAGTTGCGAAGTGGCTTGCTAGCCATGAACGTATTGAATGGGTAAATTATCCGGGTTTAGAAAGTAATGAGAATTATCAGCTAGTACAAAAGTACTTAGCAAAAGGAGCGAGTGGCGTTTTAACATTCGGCATTAAAGGAGGATTAGAATCTGCGAAAGAGTTCATTGCAAATGTGAAACTGGCAACGCTTGTGACGCACGTAGCAGATGCAAGAACATGTGTGATTCATCCTGCTAGTACAACGCACAGACAGTTAACTGAAGAAGAACAGCGTTTAGCAGGTGTTACATCTGATTTAATTCGCTTATCAGTCGGTATAGAAGATGTTTCTGATATTATTGCGGATTTAGAGGAAGCATTAGTTGGAGGCAAAGCACATGCCGATCATTGTTGATAAGGATTTACCGGCTCGTAAAGTATTGCAAAAAGAAAATATTTTTGTGATGACAAAAGAACGAGCTGAAACGCAAGATATACGTGCTTTAAAAATTGCAATTTTAAACCTAATGCCAACAAAGCAGGAAACAGAAGCGCAATTGCTCAGGTTACTTGGTAATACACCACTTCAATTAGATCTGCATTTGCTCCATATGGAGTCTCATATATCTCGTAATGTAGCGCAAGATCATTTAACAAGTTTTTATAAAACATTTCGTGATATTGAGGGAGAAAAGTTTGATGGTCTCATTATTACAGGAGCTCCAGTTGAAACACTTTCTTTTGAAGATGTAGATTATTGGGAAGAACTTGGGCGTATTATGGAATATTCAAAAACAAATGTAACATCTACATTGCATATTTGTTGGGGCGCACAAGCAGGCCTGTATTATCACTATGGAATTCCGAAATATCCGCTTGAAGAAAAGATGTTTGGTGTATTTGAACATGAAGTGCGAGAACAGCACGTGAAATTGTTACAAGGATTCGATGAGATCTTCTTTGCACCACATTCACGTCATACGGAAGTACGCGCATCTGATATTGAAAAGGTACGAGAGTTGACGTTACTAGCAACATCAGAAGAAGCAGGTGTCCACCTTGTTATGGGGCAAGATGGAAAGCATATTTTTGTTCTTGGTCATAGCGAATATAGCTGCGATACCTTAAAAAAAGAATATGAACGCGATAAACAAAGAGGGTTAGATATTAAGATTCCGAAAAACTATTTTAAACATAATAATCCATCTGAAAAGCCACTCATAAGATGGCGGGGTCATGGAAACTTATTATTTTCAAATTGGTTAAATTATTATGTGTATCAGGAAACCCCTTATATTTTATAAGATGATCATTATATAACACGTGGCAACGCTTTCTTAGTAGGAATCATTTTATATTTTTCTAAATGTTCAAAATACATTGTTTTTCAGAATTTTAACTTATATAATGGCATCTAAATACAATTTTTTAGAGGGGTGGACAGTATTATGAATGAAATTCAAGTGGGTTTATTAGGCCTTGGAACAGTTGGCAGCGGTGTGGTTCGTATTATTACGGATCATCAAGATCGTCTTATACACCAAGTAGGTTGCCCAGTGAAAATAACAAAAGTATTAGTACAAAATATTGAAAAAGAGAGAGAGGTCCAAGTACCCTCTACCCTATTAACGAAAAATGCAAATGAAATTATAGATAATCCTGATATTGATGTTGTCATTGAAGTGATGGGCGGCATCGAGGAAGCGAAAGCATATATTTTACAAGCCCTAAAAAATGGTAAACATGTTGTTACTGCTAATAAAGATTTAATGGCATTGCATGGGGCTGAACTTTTGACAGTAGCAAAGGCAAATCAAGCCGATTTATTTTACGAGGCAAGCGTAGCTGGAGGGATTCCAATTCTGCGCAGCATTGTAGAAGGGCTTTCCTCGGATCTTATTACGAAAGTGATGGGAATCGTGAACGGAACAACAAACTTTATTCTGACAAAAATGTCTGACGAAGGGAGAGCATATGACGACGTGTTAAAAGAAGCGCAACAGCTTGGATTTGCAGAGGCAGATCCAACATCAGACGTAGAAGGTTTAGATGCAGCAAGGAAAATGACGATTTTAGCTACTCTTGGTTTTTCTACAAATGTAGAGCTTGGAGATGTAAAGGTGAAAGGGATTACTTCTATTACGGCGGAAGATATTGCATATAGTAAAAGCCTAGGATATACAATTAAATTAATCGGACTCGCGAAGCGTGATGGTGAAAAGTTAGAGGTAACGGTTGAGCCAACATTACTTCCTAATACACACCCTCTTGCAGCTGTTCAAAATGAATATAACGCAGTATATGTGTATGGTGAAGCGGTAGGAGAAACAATGTTTTATGGACCTGGCGCAGGAAGTTTACCGACAGCGACAGCGGTTGTTTCTGACCTAGTTGCAGTAATGCAAAATGTACGCCTTGGTGTAACTGGAAATAGCGCAGTTTCTCCGCAGTACGAGAAGGTATTAAAGGCGTCTGATGAAATTTTTGTGAAAAAGTTTTTACGTCTACATGTAAAAGATGAAATTGGTGTGTTTGCAAAAATTACATCCCTATTCTCTGAACGAGGTGTTAGCTTTGAAAAAATTATTCAAATGCCACTTGGAGAGAAGGGGAAAGCTGAGATTGTTATCGTAACGCACCGTGCATCACTTGCAGACTATGAATATATCTTACATACACTTAGGTCATACGAAGAAGTAGATTGTGTGAAAGCAAACTATCGAATCGAAGGAGATGCTAAGTAATGTGGAAAGGTCTGCTTGCTGAGTATAAGGAGTTTTTACCTATTACGGAAAAGACACCATCCTTAACATTGCATGAAGGCAATACACCACTTGTTTTACTAGAAAACCTTTCAAAGCGGTGGGGTGTAACAATTTACGGAAAAATAGAAGGAGCAAATCCGACCGGATCTTTTAAAGATCGCGGCATGGTAATGGCGGTAGCAAAGGCAAAAGAGGCGGGAAGCGGAGCGATCATTTGTGCTTCTACAGGTAATACGTCTGCATCTGCAGCAGCATATGCAGCTAGGGCTGGGCTATCCTGTATTGTTATCATTCCAAATGGTAAGATTGCATACGGAAAGTTAGCGCAAGCCGTCATGTACGGAGCAGAAATTATAAGCATTGATGGGAATTTCGATCATGCTTTGCAAATTGTACGTAAGCTTAGTGGTTCATCGCCAATTACACTTGTGAATTCTGTTAACCCATATCGAATTGAAGGGCAAAAAACAGCCGCGTTTGAGATTTGTGATGTTCTTGGAAAAGCGCCGGATATTCTAGCAATTCCAGTCGGTAATGCAGGCAATATTACAGCCTATTGGAAAGGTTTCAAAGAGTATCATGAAAGACTAGGTACGGGTTTGCCAAAGATGCACGGTTTTGAAGCGGAAGGAGCAGCAGCGATTGTGCGTGGGCATAAGGTTGAAGAGCCAGAAACAATCGCAACAGCGATTCGAATTGGAAATCCAGCAAGTTGGAAGCAAGCCGCACTCGCTGCGGAACATTCTCAAGGTAAAATTGATGAAGTAACAGATGCAGAAATTCTTGAAGCATATAAATGTTTAGCGAAATATGAAGGAATCTTTGCTGAGCCTGCTTCATGCGCTTCTCTTGCTGGTATTTATAAACAAGTAAAAAGCGGGGAAATTGCAAAGGGAAGTCAAATTGTAGCCATATTAACAGGTAACGGTTTGAAAGATCCTAATATTGCTCTTGATACGGAGAAAATTCAGCCCGTTGTGTTACCAAATGATGAGAGAGTTGTCTTTGATTATATTCAAGGAGCGGTCTTTCAGTGAAATAGATGAAAAAAAGCCTATTGTAGCGTTATTCGCTCAATAGGCTTTTTGTATGTGGAGAATTTTTGTTCCAATTTGAATAAACGCTTGAATAATCCAGCCTGTTGTAAAGGAAAGAATAATTGTTCCAAAGTAAATAGGTCCATCTAACAAGAAACTGAGTGTCAAAAATACTAAGGCTAATGAAATTTCTGTTCTGCGAAATGTCCACTTTTTCTTTTCAGACATGGTTAAGACGAATGCTTCCTGTGGTGCAGCACAAAGCTGTGTTGATACATAAATCCCAATTCCAGCGCCAACAAATAGATTTCCGCATATAAGTGTTATATATTTTGGAAGAGAGCGAATTGAATCCATAATGAAAGTAATAGAACCAATCCAATCAACAAAAACAGAAATAAGAACCATAGTAACAATTGTTCCAATTGTAATATGTTTTTTATTTAGAAAGAGCACAATAAGTGTAAAAGCAAAGTTAATCATAAAAATCCAAAAGCCAATACTTATTCCGAAGTTTTGATATAGTGCAATAAAGAATGAATCATAAGGACTAAGGCCAAAAGAAGTGATGGTTGTCATCATATTGATTCCGAGAGAGAGAATGAGTAAGCCACCAATAAAAAATATATAGTCTAGTTTAAAGCGTATCATATGTTTCAAATCCTTTCTAAACGTGTTTGCTAAGAAAGGATATATTGTGGAAAGCTTACCAGGTCAATAGAAAATTTTTAAATAAGATTTATTGATAATGAGAGAAGGGGGAAGAAAATAAGATGACAAATATAAAAAAGATTGCTGAAATTGCTGGTGTGTCAGTATCAACGGTTTCACGCGTATTAAATAATCATCCGTATGTAAGTGATAAAAAGAGGCAGGAAATTTTAGCAATCATTGAAGAGCTAAATTACACTCAAAATGTAAATGCAATTCATTTAGTAAAAGGAAAGACGAATGTGATAGGGGTTATTTTGCCGCATGTAAACGATCAATATTACAGTGCAATTATTGAGGGGATTTCTAAAGAAACGGCTAAAAAAAATTATAATATGATGCTCTGCCAGACGAACTATAGTGCAAAAAAAGAACTGGAAACTTTACATATGTTAAAAATGAAGAAACTTGATGGTGTAATTATATGTTCGAGAATGAATGATTGTAAAACGATAGAAGAATATACAAAGTTTGGGCCGATTGTGACTTGCGAAGAAATAGAATCACAGTCTATTTCTAGTGTACACATCGATCAATATAAGGTGTTTTCACAAGGAATGAAATACGTAATAGGAAATGGACATACTCGTATTGGATATTGTATTGGCAGAAGTAATAGTGTAAATAGTCAAAAGCGAAAGCAAGCATATTGTGAAGCATTGCAGAAGATTTCTATGAAGCCTCGAGAGGAATGGGAGTTTTCAGAGCGTTTTACAGTAGAGGATGGCCGTGAAGTGATAAGAGCGTGGATCGACATGTCTGTGAAACCAACTGCATTTCTCGTTTCTTGTAATCCAATCGCAGCAGGGATGGTAACGGAAGCGAAAAAACATGGAATTCGTATTCCTGAAGATCTTTCGATTATTGGATGCGATGATCAAGAGGTGGCTGATATATTAGGAATTACAACAATTGCGCACTCAAGTAAAGCAGTTGGTACGAAAGCTTTTGAAATGTTATATGAGAAGATAGAGGATGAAAAAATAGATGTGAAGAACATTGAACTTTTGCCGCAATTAACTCTTCGTGAAACCACATAATATACATGAATACAGAATAAAAACGACATGAAATTTTTTAGGAAGAAGAGAGTATAAGATCATGCATAGAAGTGGTCAGTGCCTTTTTTTAGCCCATGCCAAGTGAAAACAAAAAGAGACAGAGTGCAGATCTCCTTTTGTTTTCATGGCCACGAATTATATGTCGGAAAATCAATAGGGATATATGTAGAAGAGATGAAAATCGCTTTTCAAATGGGCGTTTGGTATAATATGGACAATCTACGAGGCTAAAAGGGGTTTTGACATGAGATCCAAATTAGTAAAAGGAATTTTACTCATTACAATTGCATCTTTTTGTTTATTTGCATATGGCTTTATTTCGGGGGTTAATGATGTATTAAATTCGAAAGCTTCAAATTTAACTATGAAGACAGGGCAAAAACAAGTAGAGGGGAAAAAACATCCTGGAACATTACAAGTTGTCAGTTTAGGCGATTCTTTAACACGCGGCGTTGGAGATAAAGAAGGAATTGGCTATGTGGGCCGAGTGAAAGAAAGTTTGCAGAAGGATTACAAACAAAAAGTTGCGTTAACGAATTTAGCTGTTAGTGGCGCAAAAATGCCGGATTTGTTGAAACAAATAGAAAGCAGCGGTGCTCAGTATTCCATTAAACAGGCAGATTTAATTGTTTTAACTATTGGAGGAAATGATTTATTTCCAGGCTGGGAATCACTTGAGAAGATAGACATAGAGACATACCGTCCTGATACGCAAACGTTTCAAAATCAGGCGAAGCAAATTTTAGCCGAAATTCGAAAACTAAATTCAGATAGCCCGATTTTCTGGCTCGGTTTATACAATCCTTTTGAGGATGTAGAGGATTTAAAAGGTTCTTCATCCATTGTTATAGATTGGAATGCATCTTTAGAGAAATTAACAATAGATAATAAAAATGTATATATAACGCCAACGTTTGATCTGTTTCAAAACCGAGGGAAAGAATTATTATACTCAGATCATTTCCATCCAAACGAAACAGGATACTCATACATGGCAACTCGTTTACTACAAAATGTTGTAAATAAGCTGCAGTTAGATGGAGGAGAGGCGAAATGACGATAATACTTTCGGTGCGGGATGTAAAAAAGGTAATTGGGAAAAAGACGCTTGTAGAGAACATATCGTTTGATGTGAACCAAGGAGAAGTGTTTGGATTTTTAGGTCCAAATGGGGCAGGGAAAACAACAACAATTCGGATGTTAGTTGGTCTTATTAAAGCGACTGAAGGTACGATTACTATTGGTGGGTATAATATTAAAGAGAATTTTCGAGAAGCAATGCGACAAATTGGGAGTATCGTTGAAAATCCAGAACTTTATACATACTTAACTGGATGGGAAAATTTAAAGCAATTTGCACGTATGCTGGGCGGTATATCGGATAAACGTATTTTAGAAATTGCGAAGATGGTTCATTTAGACGAACGTATTCACGATAAAGTGAAAACGTATTCTCTTGGTATGAAGCAACGCCTTGGAATCGCTCAGGCCCTTCTTGGAAATCCGAGACTCCTCATATTAGATGAACCGACGAATGGCCTAGATCCAGCTGGTATAAGGGAACTGAGAGAGTTTATACATACGCTTGTGAAAGAAGAAAATATGAGTGTTTTCATTTCGAGCCACTTACTAAGTGAGGTACAAATGATATGTGATCGTGTTGCTATTATTCATAAAGGAAAAGTGATTACAGTTGCACCTATTGAAGAGTTGATTAAAACTGCGAGCGATCGTGTGGAATGGATTGTCACTCCGATTTCAAAGGCGAAGAGCATATTAGAGGGAGCAAAGGAAGTAAGTGAAATTAGTGTAGATAACGATCGTTTATTATGCCGAATGGATATTGCAACAATTAGTGTTTGGAATAAACGCTTTGTAGAAAGCGGAATAGATGTACATAGCGTGAAGGAGCTTGTATTTACACTAGAAGATTTATTTATTGAACTCACAAGGAGTGAGCAACATGCGTGAATTTGCGAACCTTGTTTTAAATGAATCAGAAAAAATTTATCGAAAGAAACGTATTTTTGTTGTCGTGCTCATATTGGCGATCTTAATTCCTTTGTTTGTTTATGCACAGTACCGTGAAGTGCAGACAACGCAAAAGCGCCTTGGTACGAGTGATTGGAAAGTAGCACTTCAGCAGCAAATTGTTGATTCGCAAAATCGTTTAAATAATTCTAGATTACCAGAAGAATGGCGGGATTGGCTGAAGGTAAGGGTAGAGCAGCAACAATATTATCTAGATCATGATATTAATCCGACCGCACCAGGAGCACCAACGTTTGTACGGGCATTCATTGAACAAGGAATTACATTGTTTATTCCGCTGCTTGTAATGATTGTTGCAATTGACATTGTATCGGGAGAACGAAGTGAAGGAACAATGAAAATGCTTCTAACGCGTCCGATCCGACGCTTTAAAATCCTTCTCAGTAAATATGTGACGATGTTATTATTTATCTCGCTTATATTGCTCTTGGTGGGGATTTTTTCTTATGCATTATCAGGTATTGTTTTCGGATATGCCGGGTGGAGTTTACCGATCTTGACAGGATTTGGTATTGATAAAGAAACATTGAATACAAATTTTGTCCATCTTATTCCGCAGTGGCAGTATATTTTAATGGCATATGGATTAGCGTGGTTCGTTGCAATTGTTGTGGGAACAATATCTTTTATGGTTTCTGTATTAATTCGTAATACACCAGCTGGTATGGGGGTCATGCTGGCAGCATTAATTGCAGGTGGTATCTTAAATTCATTTGCAACGTCTTGGGAAGGCGCAAAGTACATTTTTAGCGTGAATTTATCACTGACAGATTACTTATCAGGGAAGTTACCAGCATTGCAAGGTCTATCGATGAGCTTTTCATTAATGAATTTAACAGTTTGGGCTGTAGCTTCTCTGATTATTTCATTTGTTGTATTTACGAAGCAAGATATGATCAATTAAGTGAATAGGAAGTGAAGAGATGGAACATATTTTAAAGAATGATTGGGAGTCTTTACTTGCACCCGAATTTGAGAAACCATATTATCAAAAACTAAGACAGTTTCTAAAAGAAGAGTATAGTACCCATGTAATATACCCGAATACTAATGATATTTTTAATGCATTGCACTATACAAGTTATGCGGATACGAAGGTTGTCATTTTAGGACAAGATCCATATCATGGACCAAATCAGGCGCACGGGTTAAGCTTTTCTGTACAACCAGGTGTAAGAACACCGCCATCATTGCAAAATATGTACAAAGAATTGCATGCAGACCTTGGTTGCGATATTCCGAATAACGGTTATTTAGTGAAATGGGCAGAGCAAGGTGTGTTGTTACTTAACGCAGTGTTAACTGTCAGACAAGGAGAAGCGAACTCACATAAAGGAAAAGGATGGGAGCATTTCACAGATCGTGTTATTGAACTTTTAAATGAACGTGAAAAACCGGTGATTTTTATATTATGGGGACGACATGCACAAGCGAAGAAAAAACTGATTACAAACTCAAATCATCATATTATTGAATCTGTACATCCAAGTCCTTTATCAGCAAGAAGAGGTTTCTTTGGTAGTAAGCCGTTCTCAAAAGTAAATAACTTTTTATCTAGCATGGGCGAAAAGGGGATTGATTGGCAAATTCCGGATCTGTAAAAAGAAAAGTAGCTAACATCTCAGCTGTTAGCTACTTTTTTTATTGTTGTTCGTTTTTTAATTTTGCATCTAGTACGAATGTACCAAATGGGATAACAGATGCAACTAAAGCACCTAGAGCCCATGAGATAGACTTACGATGTATAATTGTTACTTGAATCACTGCAAAGATGAATAATATAAATAGAACGCCGTGAGCCATACCTGTGATTTTCACGGCCGCTGCAAACCCCGCGAAATATTTTAACGGCATTGCTACGAATAATAGTAGTAGAAAGGAAATCCCCTCGACTAATCCAATTGCTCTTAATCTTCCGATTGGTGTAGATAACATGAAATTGCCTCCTTAAAAATGTGTGCTTGTATATAGTAAATTTATATTCTTTTTCAAAATAAAATCACCTATTTTGTTCCATTATATCTGAAAACAAAGTTTACACTACGGTAATGTTGCAAAGTTCGAAATATCTTCACAAAGCTACTTATATTTTAATAAAAACCCATTTGAAGTATTTGACTTCAAATGGGTTTTGTGAATGGATGTATATTAAACAAGAACTTCTGTTTTTAGTACAAATTTCTCTACAACTTTAGCAACGCCGTCATTCATGTTTGTGTCTGTTACGTAGTTTGCAATTTCTTTAATATCATCTGGAGCATTTCCCATCGCAACACCAAGGCCAGCGAACTCAATCATTGCTTGATCGTTGTAGCTATCACCCATTGCGATTACTTCTTCACGCTTAATACCAAGCTTTTGAATTAATTGATTTAGGCTTGTGCCTTTTGTTACACCAGCTTCTGTGAATTCTAAGAAGTATGGTTTTGATCGCATTACGCTTAGTTTTCCTTCTAATTGTTTTTGAAGTTTCTTCTCTACTTCTACAAGACGTTCAGCCTCTTTGTTCATTAATACTTTTACAACAGGTTCTTGTACAGCAGTGATAAAACTGTCTACTTCAATAATTGGCATGCCTGTAAGGTTTCCTTCAATTTCTGTATATGGATTATTTTCTTCCGTTACAATATCATCACCCATGTACGTATGAATCCAAACATCTTCTTCTTTACTAATTTCATATAAGTTGTGAACGATTTCAGGAGATAGTGTACTGCTGAACAATTCTTCATCCGTTTCGCAATTAATAATTTTTGCGCCGTTAAATGATAGGATGAAGCTACCGTATTCTTCTAAACGAAGTTCCTTGGCAATATGGCGCATACCAAATGTCGGACGGCCAGAAGCAAGTACAACTTTTACCCCTTGTTCTTGAGCGGTCATTAGGGCCTGTTTTGTACGTTCTGAAATCGTATGGTCATCACGTAATAAAGTATCATCTAAATCTAAAACAATCATTTTATAAGACATATAGAAAATTCCTTTCTTTATTGAAGTATTACTAGAAATCAGTTCTAGTAACATGATGAGGAAAAATAGTAAGACATCGAACCTCTTTAAAGGTGGTGAAGTGGATTACCATATTGTTAATATATATTATCATGGGCATATTGCCCATGATAATTCTATTCTATCGTAACAACTCTGAAAGTAGAGTGCAATAATGGAAGTTTTCCAATTTACGATGGTTGTTCTTCCTTTGAACGGGAAAATAAAACTTCAAGTAAAATAGCCATGACAGAACCAAGTACAAGACCGTTGCTTAAGAAGGATGCTAGAAATGGCGGGAGACTCGAAAATGCTTGCGGTGGGACAAACATAACGCCAATGCCCGTAAAGAGTGAAAGCCCAGCGACGCGGAATAATCGCTCTTTATTTTGTACAGTATCATATTCCCGGAAGGCAAGACCAATCATACTTGCAAATACAGGATAAATGGCAGCATAACCAACAGCGACAGGAATAGCTGCAAAGAATGCAGTAATCTTTGGAAATATGCTAATTATGATAATAAAACTTGATCCTAAAATGAAAGGTAGCCGTTTATAAATATTCGTCGTTGCAATAAACCCAGCTGAACCTGAAATAGCGACCGGTCCAATTGCTGAGAAAAGACCACCTAGCAATTGATTTATTCCTGTTATGATACCGGCATGTTTAAATCGATTTTGAATTGCACCTTCTTCATATTTAGAGACAACCCTTTGTACAACACGAATGCTTGCTAACATGTTTGTTAAAAGTAAAAGTGTTACAAAGACAACGGTAATTGCCATATTCCATTCAATGCGGGGTGGTCCAAAAACGAATAGAGATGGCAGATGAATGATATCCGTCACGGGTGTAATTGGGTTGGATAAACCGAAACATGCAAATAAGGTCCAACCAAGGATAATGCTGAAAAGAACGGAGTATTGTCCAATAATAGGTAGCTTCATAATGAAAAAAGATAGTAAAATAACAATGAGTGAAAGAATAAATACGTTTGCTTGTACTTCAGTATGTTGTCCATCAAGACCGAACATTCCTTTTAAGAAGGAGCCACTCAGCTGAGCAACAAGAAGGAATAAATATGTCCCAATAACTGTTGGTGTAAAATAACGAACAAGCTTATCGATAAGTCCAAAAACACTAAGGATAATACAGATAATACCACTTAACAAAAATGCATATTGCAAGACGCGGAGTGTTTCATTATTTGATCCAAATAATACGACACCTAAACTCGCGTAAAGTGAGAAAATTCCCCACCAAAGACCAGCGGGTCCTTCCTGAATAGGTAGTCTATGACCAAATATGGATTGTAGGAGGCCAGCAAATCCAAGAACAAATAACGTTCGCTGTACAAAAGCAATAGCCTCAGCACCTTCAAGTCCATAACTGGCAGCGACACTAATTGGTACAATAAGGCTCCCAGCTAAGATAAATAAGGCCCACTGCAGGGCAGAAAAAAATGTTTTCATTTTATCAACCTCTTTCACAGATTCCGTTTCTAGTATATACGTATTTTGTTTCCTATGGCAAAGGTTGTAGATAGAGAAAAGAGTTGAAGAAGAATATGAATGCAAGAAGACAACTATGGATTGCAGTTATATGTATGTGTTTTGTTGTAATCCTTGGGACAATTGGATTTATGATAATAGAAGAGATTAGTTTATTCCAAGCTTTTTGGATGACAATGATTACAGTACTGACGGTTGGATATGGAGATGCAGTTCCATTGACACAGGCAGGGAAGATCTTTGCGCTTCTTATTATTCCTGTTGGGGTAGGGATTGTTACATATGCAATTGGGGTAGTAGCAGCAATGATTATTGAGGGGAATTTATTTCATGCAGTGCGGAGGAAGAAAATGGACAAACAAATAGCGGAGTTACAAGATCATGTTATCGTATGTGGTTGTGGTAGAGTAGGACTTCAAGTTGTACGCGAATTACAGGGAAAGAAGATCCCATTTGTTGTTGTTGATAAAGAGGAATCTGTACTAGAGAAAGAAAAGCTTTTATATGTGCATGGTGATGCGACTGAAGAACAGGTGTTACATCAGGCAGGGATTACGAGAGCGGCTGGTTTAGTGGCAATTGTTGCGAATGATGCTGAAAATGTATTCATTACATTAACAGCGAGAGGGCTAAATAGTACGATTAAAATTGTGGCTAGAGCTGAAAAACCAGAAACGGAAGGGAAATTACGGCGTGCTGGTGCTAGTAAAGTGATTAATCCATCTAGTATGGCTGGAATTCATATTGCAAAAGGAATCGCAAATCCATTAACGGTTCATTACATTGATACGGTGCTTTATGGAACTGAACAGGCTTTTGCAATAGAAGAAGTTGAAATTGGTGAGAGGTCTCTTTTAATTGGAAAAACGTTGATAGAAAGCAATGTAAGAAAGCAATTTGATGTTACAATTTTAGCGATTTTACGGGGTGGAAATATTATTCATAATCCAACAGGGCAGGAAAAACTACAAGAACATGATATGATAATAGTATTTGGTCCAGTAGAGAAGCTGGGACAATTTGAGAAAGAACTACAAAGTACGAGGTGACAAGGAATGCAAGTATCTAGCGATAAGATTTTAAATAAAATGGCAAATGAAATTGCGAAAGCAAAAAGTAGTGAAGGACAGAAATCGAAAGAACATCTTTTAGTTGTTCGTGCTTTATGTGATTTATTATTAGATGAACAGGTTGAAACTTCTGCATATGTGGAGCCAAAACTACAATCACAAGTTATAACATCGCATCAGATGACGATGGCTCAACAGCAGGTTGCACCTATTTCTTCGGGAGAACCTGTATATATGAAAGAAGCTGATGCAAACGGTAATTCTTTATTTGATTTTTAAAGGCTAAATTGTTGGCTTATATGTGAAAATTTCTTATCATAAATATAAAAAGGGGAATTCCAATGAAAATTTTCTTCTTATTAGGTTGTATTGCAGCTGGACTATCTGTAGCATTAGGCGCTCTCGGGGCACATTTTTTAGAAAATAAGATTTCCGCAAAAATGTTAGAGGTTTGGAAAACAGGTGTTACATATCAAATGTTTCATGCTGGGGGCTTATTCGTTGTTGCATTATTAATGGATAAGATCCAATCTTCCCTATTAAGTACAGCAGGTTGGTTTATGGTGGCTGGAATTATTATGTTCTCAGGAAGCTTGTATGCATTAAGTACGACAGGCATTAAGTTTTTTGGTCCGATTACCCCTCTTGGTGGGATAGCCTTTATTATTGGTTGGATTTTAGTAGGAACTGCAGTTTTAAAGGGTTTATAAAACACAACAAAAGCTGGCATTTGCCAGCTTTTGTTTTTATCTTGGAGCATAAGTTGCAGGTTGGCTAGGTAAATACGTAATTTCTCCAGGGAATTCTACATAATCTAAGTAAATCATAAGGAGTAAGTATCGTTTTCCAGATTTCGGGTCACTGATGACAATGTGATCACGTCCAGCTGCTTCAATAATCCCTGTATAAGATTGCGTGCCAAGTGAACTACCGCGCTCATATGTCATAACAATAGTTGCAGGTTTTCCTTTGTTTAAGCGGAGGATGTTTTCAATATACGATTGCTCTAGTGGGAGCATACCTTGGGATGCTGCAAGTTGTGCTTGTGTGGCCTGTTGTTGCATTGCCTGTTGTTGCGCCGCTTGCTGTTGCGGCGTCATTTGTTGTTGAGGTTGCATATATCCCCCTGAAGGTTGATAGAAACCTGTTCCATAGTATGGATTTTGTTGCTGTGCCATTCAAAAATCCCTCCTTATTTTCATTCCTCAATATACCCCTGGACAGTCCTCACCGGATGGTTGAAAGAAGCAATGTCTTTTAAATCGTCCAGAATTTTGTTGATTGTACCAAGTTGGTGGACAAGCACCTTCGGGCCTAAAGAACCATAAAGCAAAATTTGCAGGCCAAAAACGTTGTCCTTGAATTGTACGCCTTGCAAGGGCAATGTCCTGTTCACGTGCGCGTTGATAAAAATAACCTTTCTGAGTTGCTTCAAAACCACCAGGACTTTGAAAAACCATTTGTTGTAAATTACGTATGTTTTTAAAGTCTAAACAATTCCCTCGAACGCGGTTTACACCAACGTTTCCAACCATCAACATGCCTTGTTGACCTTCTCCTTCGGCTTCGGCACGCATGAGTCTAGCTAATAATTTTACATGTTCTTCTGTATAGTTGATAACGCCCATTATGTTTCACCCCTCTTTTTGAAATGCACTTGAGAAAGAGGTTTATTTCTAGATGAAGTGTGGAACAATTACTAGTTCATACGTATGAGGAAAAGGGCTCAGATATGACAACCAAACAAAGTTTTAGGGGGAGTAATTTTTAGTGTTAGAGGGAGAAATGCAATAAAAAAAGCTAGCAATGCTAGCTTTTTATTATCAAAATAATTTTGACCACATATTTGAGAAGAAGTCACCGATTGATCGCATTGTTAAAACGAACCAATTTGCTTTTTCTACTTCCTCTGTTGTTTTTGCAGTGATTTTCATTTTCTTGTTTCCGTCTAAAAATCCATGTTGATCAGTTGATTCTAAAATGAGTGAACCTACTTTTTCACCTTTTTTGATTGGTGCAACTAATTTTCCATCTTCGGCAAGTGACTTATCTGCCTCAGTAGAAATTTGATAAGGTGGTTTACTTCCTTTTTTTGTGATTACCGTTATCTCTTTTTCAGGTGTCACAGTTACATTATCTTCTTTTCCTTTTATAACAGAAATTGTATTGTTTTTATCTATTTTTAATTTCTGTTTTTCAAAGTTATTAAAACCATAATCAATTAACGCACGAGATTCTGTAAAACGTTCATCCATTGATTTTGTTTTAATAATAACGGAGATAAGACGTAAGTCACTGCGTTTTGCAGTAATTGTAAACCCATACCCGGCTGTATCTGAACTTCCTGTCTTTAAACCATCTGTTCCTTCGTAAGCAAAAGCGGCACCTGGTAGCATCCAGTTCCAGTTTTCCATGCGAATTGGTTTTGGATGGTTATCCGGGAAGTTTCTAAATCTTTGTTTTGTATCTTCTAACATTTCTGGATACTTTGTAATAATTGTTTTTGATAGAATACCCATGTCACGAGCTGATAAGGAATTCTCTCCATTCGGATCTGTTCCTTCGGGACGTTTTCCTTTTAAATCAGCATTATTTAATCCAGTAGCATTTACAAATTTATATTTCTTTAACCCTAGTTTTTTTGCATGTTCATTTGCAAGATTTAAGAAGTTTTTTTCACTTCCTGCAAGCAGTTCAGCTAGCGCAATGCTAGATCCATTTGCAGAGAAGATAACAATAGAATGATACAATTCTTTAACTGTATATTGTCGGCCTTTTTCGAAAGGAACGTTGGAGAAATCATTATTACGGGAAATTTCATAAGCGTAATCAGAGATGTTTACTTTTGTATCCCAAGTGATTTTTCCTTCTTTAATAGCTTCTAAAACGGAGTAAATAACCATAAGTTTTGACATGCTAGCAACAGCTAGTAATTCATCGGGGTTTTGTTCGTGCAGTATTTTGCCTGTATCTGCATCAAAAAGAATAGCAGCGGCAGCTTCTATGTGTATTTTCTCTTCTGCATGGGAGGTTGTTACTCCTAAGGAAGAAAACGACAATAGAAACACTAGTAAAATAGATGAAATTTTCCTCATATACATTATCACCTTCGCATCGTTATTGGCATATAGCCCGTATTATTTTATCATAATTTTTAATATAACAATGTTATGATTTAATGGGAAATTTGAAGGATTTTTGTCTGATATTGTGCAAATTTAGTGAAAATAGGGGTTTTTGAAGAGTTTTTGTTGGAGAATAAGAAAAAGGAACGGAATTCGTTCCTTTTTCTTATTATACGTATAAAAATTTTGCTACTTTTTCACTTGGTAAGATGTTACCAACGAAGAATGTTCCGAATTCACCATAGCGAGCACTCACTTCATCAAAGCGCATTTCATATACAAGCTTTTTGAATTGAAGAATGTCATCAGCAAATAGTGTTACACCCCACTCGTAATCATCGAAGCCAACAGAACCAGTAATGACTTGGCGCACTTTTCCTGCATATTGACGACCAATTTTCCCGTGGCTGTACATTAGTTTTTTACGTTCTTCCATCGGAAGCATGTACCAGTTATCATCACCTTGACGACGCTTGTCCATTGGATAGAAGCAAATATGATTTGCTTTTGGTAATTCAGGGTATAAGCGTGCTAGGATTTGCGGGTTTTGGTATGGATCTTCATCAGCTGGAAGGTAATTACTTAGTTCAACAACAGATACGTAAGAGTATGCAGGAATCATATATTCAGCTAATGTTGTTTTATTTAATTCTGTTTCAATTTCATTTAACTCTTCCATTGTTGGACGTAAAATCATAAACATAATATCAGCTTTTTGACCAACAACTGTATACATTGCATGGCTGCCTTGCTTTGCAGACGCAACTTTGTTCCATTTCTCAATGACGTTTAAAAATTCAAACATTGCTTGTCCACGTTCATCACTAGATAATGTTTTCCATGCTGCCCAGTCGATAGAGCGTAAATCATGTAAACAATACCAACCATCTAACGTTTTTGCTGCTTCACTCATTTCTTTCACCTCAGTTAATGATATTTTACACGTTAACTATAGCATATATAGTTTTAAAGTCACCCATGTAAAGCTTTGATGCATAAAATTGTCACAATTAATAATGCTAGCTAGCGGAGTATATAAATCCATTTTGTTTTCACTTGGCATAGGGCAAAAAGTCCTGATTACTGCTATGCATAGACGGATGCTCTGTTCCATCTAAAAAGGAAGGTTTTCCATCAAAATAGAAATTTGACGAGGCTGAATTTTACGAAAATATAATCATTTTTATTTTCCCTATTTTTTAGGCGCTATAAGTTTAAAATATAGATGAAAAGAAGTATTCTTAAAGATAGAGTTTTTTAACATTTGTAGGAGGGTTTATTCGTGAGCAATTTATTTACAACAGTAAAAGAAAAAGTTCAAGGAAAAGGCATTTCGATCGTACTTCCTGAAGGAACTGATGAAAGAATTTTAGGCGCTGCAGAGCGTTTAGCAAAAGAAGAATTAGTAAAACCAATCTTAGTTGGTAATAAAGAAGAAATTAGCGCAAAAGCTGCTAGTATGAACTTAACATTAGCAGGCGTTGATATTTACGACCCAGCTACATACGAAGAAATGGATGCAATGGTGGCATCTTTCGTGGAACGCCGTAAAGGTAAAGCAACAGAAGAAGCTGCTCGTGAAATCTTAAAAGACGAAAACTACTTTGGTACAATGCTTGTATACATGGGCAAAGCACACGGTTTAGTAAGTGGTGCAGCTCACTCTACAGCTGACACAGTTCGTCCAGCACTTCAAATTATTAAAACAAAACCAGGCGTTACAAAAACTTCAGGCGTATTCATCATGGTACGTGAAGATGAGAAGTATGTATTCGCTGATTGCGCAATCAACATTGCACCAAACAGCCAAGATTTAGCTGAAATTGGTATTGAAAGTGCGAAAACTGCTGAGTTATTTGGCATCGATCCACGTGTTGCAATGTTAAGCTTCTCTACAAAAGGTTCTGCGAAATCTCCAGAAACAGAAAAAGTTGTAGAAGCAACTCGTATTGCAAAAGAAATGGCTCCTGAATTAACATTAGACGGTGAGTTCCAATTTGACGCTGCGTTCGTACCATCTGTAGCTGAGAAAAAAGCACCGGGTTCTGTTATTAAAGGTGATGCTAACGTATTCGTATTCCCAAGCTTAGAAGCTGGTAATATCGGTTACAAAATTGCACAACGCTTAGGTAACTTCGAAGCAGTGGGACCAATCTTACAAGGCTTAAACATGCCGGTAAACGATTTATCTCGCGGATGTAACGAAGAAGAAGTGTACAAGCTAGCTCTAATTACAGCAGCTCAAGCACTATAATTGAAAAGCCCCGCTATCATAGCGGGGCTTTTCTTACTTTTCAAGACCAAGTGCTTTATTGTTACGATCAATGATACGTTGTAAATTCATTTCGTATAAAGGAATTTCATCTACTGTTAATTGCGATGGTGTTAATTTGGGTGCGAAATGTTGCAATGTTTTGAATAAACGCATCATTAAATCTTGAACTGTAATTGTTTCGCCAAGTAGTTCAGATAAAGAAGCCATTGTACTCGGTACAATTTCAGGATACGTGAATCTTGTTTCTTCTCCTTGAATTGCTAAGTTGTAAAAATCGCGAACAAGTGCCGCACGTTCAGAACCGCTTCCTGTAGCGCATAAGTAAATTTGTACAGCTACACCTCCACGAATGCGGCGCTGTGAAATACCTGCGAATTTTTGATCACGAATGCTTAAATCATAGCTGCCGGGACAATAAGAGCCAACAATTTCTTTTGCCTCGATATCAACATCGTAATCTTTTAACATTTCTTTAATTAAATGCCACATTGTATCGTATCCAAGGTCGATATCAATTCCTTTTTCCGTTTCTTGAAATAGAAGCGATACATTTAAAACCCCTTCATCAAGTACGACTGCAAGACCACCTGAATTACGAACAATGACATTGAAATCCTTCTGTTTTAAAAAAGAGATTCCTTCCTGTAAATGAGGAAGCCGAGAATCTTGAATACCAAGAACAATTGTATTGTGATGAACCCAAGAGCGCATTGTCGAAGCAGATGTACCATTTCCAATTGCTGTGCACAATGTATCGTCCATAGCGAATGATTGAAGTGCATGGAAGGTAGGTCCTAAACTAGACTGATCCACAATACGCCACTCTGGTTGAGATAAAATCGAACGGGAATTGCCCATATAACTAACCCCTTATTTATAAAATGACAATCTTTATTATAACAAAATAAAAAGGATGCGGTTAGCGCATCCTTTTTATTCTGCAATTTTTTCTAAATTGCCGTTTCGATCCATGCGAAACGAGGTTGGTGTGGGCTCTTCATCGTCCATTAATGCTAATTTACGAGCACGGTTCATAATGTTCATAAGCGTTTCGTAATCTTCTTGTACTGTATTAGATTGTTGCTCTAGTTTTTCTAGTTTCTTTTCTAATTCTTCATTGCGAAGTATTTGTGCTTTTATTTCTTGTTTTAATCTCGTATTCTCGTTTTCAAGCGCTGTTACTTTCATGTTTGAAGACCCAACTGTTTGTAAAAAGTAAATGACATCTTGCATTGTAATAGAAGTTTTAGAAACAGTTTGCTCTGGATATGGAGTAGCCGTTTGTATAGCAGGTTCCTCATCATGGGTAGGAATGGCTGCTGAAGCTGGTGGTGTATAAAGAAGGCGTTTTTTGGCCTGTTCACCACTAGCAGCACGCATTTTATCTTTTCGATGTCTTTTTGCTAGTTGCAGAGCTTGTTCATAGCTATAACGAACAACTGCATTCCAACGAAAACCACAAGCAGCTGAGGTGCGATTTAGCTGATCTCCAACTTCTTCAAAGGCATTTAATTGTGTGCTTCCTTCTCGAACATGACGCAGTACGGTTTCAGCAAGTAATAAATCATCTTCGTCTGTCCAAGCATCTTGTCTTACTTTCATAGATTCAACTCCCTTTCTTTTTATAAACTTCCTATTTTTATAATGGACAAAAGAAAATGCTTTTATACAAAGCTTTTAAAAATATGGTAGATTTCGATGGAAGTAAGAAATGGGTGTACGAATGAAGGGCGTTCATAAAGGGAAAAATGAAGGAGGAAGTAAGGCTTTCTATTGTGGGAAATCATAGGAGAAAACTTGCATCAAGCCCCAAAGAACGGTAAAATACCATTTAGTGTTTATTGTTAAATGTACTTGTGAAAAGTTTAAAATAGAGGAAGTGTTATATCAAATGGGAAACGAATTTCGTGTGTGTGATGATTGTCAGGCGACGAACATTAAGACCTTGATACCAAAGCTCAAAAAAGTAGATTCATGTGCCAATATTGAGGTTGGATGTCAATCTTATTGTGGACCAGGTCGTAAAAAATCATTTGCTTTTGTGAATAATCGTCCAGTTGCAGCACCAAATGAAGATGAATTGATTAAGAAAATTGAGGCGAAATTAAATAAGTAAGAAGAAGAGTGAATATTTTACTCTTCTTTTTTTATTGTTAAAATTAAAAATTATTTTGGGATAACGAAATGAAATAAACATGTATGAATGAATAAATTTCATAGTATGGTATTGGTTTGATATTAATTACATTAGTTTTATATTGCAAAATAATGGTTGACAGCTTTTTATAACGGTAGGTAGAATAGAAAGTGTGATTATGAGAATCATTATCAGAATAGGTAGGTAACCCGATTTTCTTTTTTTGTTGTTTCTTGAGAATGAATTTCATTTTCTTAAATATATGTTGTTGGTTAGGGTGGTTGAGGGATGGAAGCAAGCGCGAGGAATTTTGAGCAACAAGAAGCAAATGTGAAAGAGATTAAGAGCAGACCGCTTATTGCTTCTATTATTTTAATAGCAGGAACAATTTTGTTAGCTTTAAGCATGGCAACCTCAATTTCATTTGGTGCAGCGGATATTAGTTTGAAAACTGTATGGCAAGCTGTCTTTCAGTTTGATGGTTCTTTGACGCATCATAATGTAATCTGGGAGTTGCGCATGCCTAGAGCAATTGGTGGTGTTGTTGCTGGTGCCTTTTTAGCTGTATCAGGTGCAATTATGCAAGGAATGACACGAAATCCACTCGCATCGCCATCATTAATGGGGATTACTGATGGAGCAGTATTTGGAATTGCAATTATGTATGCATTTTTTCCTAATTCACCGTATTTAATGTTTGTTATCGCTTCTTTTGTTGGAGCGGCATTTGGTGCAAGCATTGTATACGGAATTGGCGCTTCTTCACCAGGTGGACTAACACCTGTTAAGTTAGCGTTAGCCGGAGCGGCGATTAGTGCATTACTTGGGGCTATTTCATCTGGAATTGCGTTGTATTTCAATCTTGCTCAAGAAGTAAGCATGTGGAATGCAGGCGGCGTTGCTGGTGTGAAATGGCAGAGTATCGGTATGCTACTGCCAATTGGACTTGTTTGTCTCATTATCGCGATTATGATGTCGAGATATATTACAATTTTAAGTTTCGGTGAAGAAATTGCGATTGGGCTTGGACAAAATACAACATTAATTAAATTTATCGGAACTGTGCTTGTTCTTGTGTTAACGGGTTCAGCGGTATCTATGGCAGGGTCTGTTGGATTTGTTGGGCTTGTAATCCCTCATATGACACGTTTTCTTGTCGGTTCAGATTATAGATGGGTTATTCCATGTTCTGCTGTATTAGGCGGATTGTTAATTGAATGTGCGGATATGTTATCTCGTATTATTAATCCGCCGTTTGAAACACCAATTGGGGCGATTACAGCACTAATTGGGGTGCCATTCTTCCTCTACTTAGCGCGTAATGAAGGGAGAGGGAAAATGTGAAGACAACCGTCTTAACAAAAAAGAACATTTCAATTTTAACAATTTTATCTTGTTTAATTATTTCAGTATTTCTTATTAGTTTAAATACAGGAACGTTTAAAATTCCGCCAATAGATGTATTAAAATCATTGGTTGGACTTGGTGCGGAAGATCAGTCAGTCATTTTATTCGAGTTTCGTATGCCGCGTATGGTTATTGCTATATTAGTTGGTTCAGCATTAGCTATGTCAGGTGCAATTATGCAAGGATTATCACGAAATCCACTTGCTGATCCTGGAATTATCGGTATTAATGCCGGAGCGGGATTGACAGTTGTCGTTTTCGTATATTTCTTTTTTGGAAAAGTAGGGACCGGTACTCTGTTGTCTGTATTCATTCTGCCATTTTTCGCATTAGTGGGTGCAATAGTAGCGGCAGTCATTATTTATGTATTAGCATGGAAGGACGGCGTTTCATCAACCCGTTTAATACTTGTTGGTATCGCAGTAGCAGCTGGTTTTAGTGCAGTTAGCTTAATTTTTTCAATGAAAATGACGTCGAATGATTTCCGTTTTGCAACGATTTGGTTAGCGGGAAGCTTATGGGGAACAGACTGGAAATTCGTATTAAGCGTACTTCCATGGATGCTTATCTTTTTACCAATTGCGATTCGTAAAGCACACGTATTAAATGTAATGAACCTAGGAGATGTAGCGGCGGTTGGGCTTGGTGTAGATGTCGAGAAAGAAAGACGTAAATTATTATTTATCGCTGTTTGTTTAGCCGGGGCATCCGTTGCTGTTGCGGGTGGAATTGGTTTTATCGGTTTAATGGCACCGCATTTAGCAAGGCGCTTCGTTGGTGGAAAGCACCAAATTATGTTGCCGACAGCGGCATTAATTGGAACATTCCTGTTGTTATTTGCAGATCTCATTTCACGAAGCGTATTAACAACATCAGAAATACCAGTCGGTCTTGTTATTTCTGTAATTGGTGCACCATATTTCATTTATTTACTTATGAGAACAAAATAAAGGGAGGCTTTTTGTATGGCAACTTTAGCGGTTGATTCGGTATCTGTTGGCTATAATGAAGGATTAATTATTGATGGATTATCAGTGGAAATTCCAGAAGGGAAAATTACAACAATTATTGGACCAAATGGGTGCGGGAAATCCACATTGTTAAAAACAGCTTCTCGTATTTTGAAAGCAAAGCGAGGTACTGTTTACCTAGATGGAAAAGCAATCGAAAAACAGCCAACAAAAGAAATCGCAAAGAAAATGGCGATTTTGCCACAAACTGCAGAAGTGCCAACTGGTCTTACTGTGTTTGAACTTGTTTCTTACGGCCGCTTTCCTCATCAAAAGGGATTTGGCACATTGAAGGAAGAGGATTACCGTTACATTCACTGGGCGCTTGAAGTGACAGGAATGACAGAATTTGCGAATCGTCCAGCAGAAGCTTTATCAGGTGGTCAACGTCAACGCGTTTGGATTGCAATGGCTCTTGCGCAAGGTACGGATTTACTCGTACTAGACGAACCAACAACATACTTGGATATGGCTCACCAACTTGAAGTACTAAATTTATTGAAAAAATTAAATCAAGAAGAAGGCAGAACGATTGTTATGGTTATTCATGATTTAAATCATGCATCTCGTTTTTCAGATCATATGATTGCACTCAAGGCTGGTAAGTTAATGAAACAAGGAACGCCAGATGAAGTAATGACAAGTGAGACACTTCGTAATGTGTTTGAAATTGAAGCGCAAATCGTCCCATGTCCTGTAAACTGTAAGCCGATTTGTTTAACATACGACTTAATGATGGTTAATAATCAGTTACGTAAGAAAGCATAGACGGAATCTTCCCCTCTTATTTTAATAGAGGGGAGGGATTCTAATGGACGTTGAGCTTCTCATTCAAGGTGGGAAGTTGAACGCCCGTTAGAACGGGTTATAAACAATGTTTAATAAGAATATATTAATTAATAGTTGTATATGGTTTCTTATAGTTATATGTAACTTATAAGAGAAATACATCCAGAAGGAGTGGAAATATGAAGAAATTCAAAGTGGCATTTCTAGCAATGGTACTAGTAGTTACTTCTGTACTATTTGCAGCTTGTTCCTCTGATAAGAAAGAAGAAAAGAAAGCAGATGCGAAGGTTGAAGAGCGCACTGTACAACATGCAAAAGGGGAAATTAAAATTCCTGCAAATCCAAAGAAAATTGCTGACCTTAGTGGTTCAACAGAAGAATTGTTAATCTTTGGTATGAAACCTATTATTACAGCGAATACATCTCAGGAAAAAATTGATGCACATATTGCAGATCAATTAAAAGGTGTAAAACCAGTTGGTTCTGCTTGGGGAGATAAAATTAATATCGAAGCAGTAGCTGCCGCAAAACCTGATTTAATTCTTGTGAACGATCGTCAAGAGAAAATTTATGATCAATTATCTAAAATTGCACCAACAGTTATGCTAAAAACTCCATTAGATCAATGGCGTCCAAAGTTTGAAGAGTTAGGTAAAATCTTCGGTAAAGAAAAAGAAACAACTGCATGGTTTAAGAAATATGATGATAAAGCAAGCGGATTACACGATAAAATCGTTGCAAAAACTGGCGATGCGACATTCATGAAGATGGCTGCATATCCAAATGCATTCCGCGTATACGGTGACTACGGTTACGGTAGTGTACTCTTTAAAGATTTAAAATTACCAGCAGTTAAAGGTACACCAACTGATAAGCCGCTCGTACAAGTACAAAAAGAAGCGCTAATTGATTACAATCCAGACTACTTATTCGTATTCACAACTGGCGATGGTTCTCAGCGCTTAAAAGAATTCCAAGAAGAAACAATTTGGAAAAACATGAATGCTGTTAAGAACAACCACGTATTCACAATTAAGAATGAAGACCTAAACAAAGGGTACTTTCCACTTGGTAAAGAAATGATCCTAGACGAAGTTGCTGAGTTTGTTTTAGGAAAATAATATATAAAGAAAATCACTTTTGCTTTTGCGAAGGTGATTTTTCTTTATATAACAGCAAATTTATCATTTCAACAGAGAAAATCATCTTCTCTAAACAAAGGGAAGTAGGGGGAGTTCAATGATTTACACAGCCTTTCGTTTCTTTCTGTCTCCTATTTCGTTTATAATATAAAGTAAGAATGCAGTAAGGAAGGAGGGTGTCGATATTGGTATATTTAAACGACAAACTCAGCGAAACAAAAGTGTTTAAAGACCCAGTACATAAATATGTACATGTGCGCGATCGCGTCATTTGGGATTTAATCGGAACGAAGGAATTTCAACGTTTGCGCCGTATTAAACAACTTGGAACGACATTTTTTACATTTCATGGTGCGGAACATAGTCGCTTTACTCATTCATTAGGTGTATATGAGATTATTCGTCGTATGATTGATGATGTGTTTGATGGCAGACCAAATTGGAATGCAGAAGATAGATTGTTATGTTTATGTGCAGCGCTCTTACATGATGTGGGACATGGTCCGTTTTCTCATTCATTTGAAAAGGTTTTTTCATTAGATCATGAGAAGTTTACACAAAAAATTATTGTTGGTGATACGGAAATCAATGATGTATTAAGCCGTGTAGATCAGGAGTTTCCGCAAAAAGTAGCAGATGTCATTGCAAAAACGTCTGATAATAAATTAGCGATTAGTATGATCTCTAGCCAAATTGATGCGGATCGTATGGATTATTTGTTAAGAGATGCCTATTTTACTGGCGTGAAGTACGGGAATTTTGATATGGAACGTATACTCCGTGTTATGCGCCCATACGGAAATCAAGTAGTGATTAAAAATAGTGGTATGCACGCTGTTGAGCATTATATTATGAGCCGTTATCAAATGTACTGGCAAGTATATTTCCATCCAGTAACGCGCAGTGCAGAAGTGATTTTAACAAAAATTTTACACCGTGCAAAAACATTGCATGAGCAGTATTACACATTTAAGTATCATCCTGTACATTTCTATTCTTTATTTGAAGAAGAAGTAACGGTAGAGGATTATTTAAAGCTAGATGAGAATGTAATGTGTTACTACTTCCAAGTATGGCAAGATGAGGAAGATCAAATTTTAAGTGATTTATGTCGCCGATTTATGAACCGAAATCTCTTTAAATATGTAGAATTTACAGAGAATCATGGTTTAGATAATTGGATGGAATTAAGTCGATTATTTAAAAAGATTGGGCTCGATCCAGAGTACTATTTAGTTGTGGATTCAACATCGGACTTACCGTATGACTTTTACCGTGCTGGAGAAGAAGAAGAGCGGCTTCCAATCTTACTTCTTATGCCGAATGGAGATCTCAGGGAGCTTTCACGTGAATCTGATATTGTAGAAGCGATTACAGGTAAGAAGAGAACAGATCAAAAACTCTTCTATCCACATGATTTAATCTATGAAGATGGAAGAAAAGGAAAATATAAAGAAAAAATTATTGAGTTATTAGAAGGAAAGAAATAAGAAGCAGTCATAGGACCGCTTCTTATGAAAGAAACCTGAATTTATTTGTCGCTTAAGCGTTTTCCGCCAACTGCATAATGATTTTTAGACATTTCTTCGATGAAAACAACGATGTTTTCTTCTGGAGCACCAGTTGTTTCGCTTACTGCTGCTGTTACTTTCTCGGCAAGAGCTTTCTTTTGTTCTTCTGTGCGTCCTTCTAGCATTTTCACTGTTACGTATGGCATGTACAATCGCTCCTTTTATGTAAGTTACAATCTTATTATAACGGATTATGAAGAAGAACAATCAGAAAAACAAATATTTTCTTTTTTTGACATAATGAAGAGGAGATGAAGTATGGAGAATTTCTTTGTATATCCACTGCACCAAATACCATTGGTAGCAATGGCTATTATTATTGCATTGTCTGTGCATGAATTTGCGCATGCATATGTTGCATACAAGTTTGGAGACGATACGGCCAAAAGACAGGGACGTTTAACGTTGTCGCCAATGTCTCATTTGGACCCAATTGGGATGATTGCCATATTAATTATTGGATTTGGTTGGGCACGCCCAGTGCCTGTTAATCCATATAACTTTAAAAAACCACGTCTTGCGGGTGTTTTAGTATCGATTGCAGGGCCGATTAGTAACTTTATTTTAAGTGCTATAGGCTTAATTATTTGGTACAGCCTGATAAGATTTGGAGTGCTAAATGCTATTCCGTTTGCGGTGGCAGATACATTACGTCAATTCTTTCAAATTTTTATTACTCTCAATATTGTTCTACTTGTTTTCAACTTATTACCGATTCCACCGCTTGATGGATATCGTGTGATTGAAGATTTAGCACCAGCAAATATTCGTGCAAAAATGACGCAATATGAGAGATATGGAGCGATCGCTTTATTGATTCTTGTTATTACACCGCTTGATCGCTATACTATTCAGCCGATCTTCCAAGTGGTAATTCCGCACGTACTAGGTTTTTTAGAAAGTATAATTGCGCCTATATTCGGCCTTATATAGTAAATGAGTGAGGAGGAGTTTACATATGACAGAGAAGAAGAAAAAAATCGGTTTTAATATCGTGAAGAACGATTCGACAGATGGACATGGTGGTTTCGGTGTTGGAGCGCTGAGCTTAGAAAATATTTCACCTGTTTTTGTAGATGTAATGGAACAAAATGCATTTGTTGATATTGGTGCAATGCACGCGCGTAGTACTGTGGAAAAAGGGATTAAGTTTTTAACAAACAAAGATGAGGTTCCAAACGGCAAACCATATTGGCTTGTGTGGGTAACGATTGAGAGAACAGTAAAAGGTGCTTATTATGCAGGTGTAACAGCTTGTGAAATGACAGTTGACCGTGAAATTCGCCGTGGTTATAAATCACTTCCAGAGCACGTAAACAAGATGGATAAATCATTAAAACGTCACATCATGGTTGATCATATGGATGAGCCATCTAAAAAGGTGCTTGGAACATTCTTGAAAGAGCATAATGAAGCAATTTGGAACGAATCTAGTGAAGAATTGCGCCATGCATTATTAGGAGAATAAAGTTAAAGGCTACCAGAGGAATTCCTGGTAGCCTTTATTTTAATATTTTATGTTGTATATTGTTGGAACGTTGCTATGTTTTACCATGGAAAATATCTTTTCCACCAGCTGTCTTTTTTCTTCTCTTTACTAGCCTTCTCGAATTCTTCTTTGTCATCAACATGAGCCATACAATATTCAGTCGGTTCGGTTCCTTTTGTAAAATACATTTTCACAGAAGCAGGACAGCCTTTCGTTGCGATTTTTCCATTTTCGGGATTGATATTTACAGCAACGACGTCACTTGGTTGTTTGAAATCTTTTTTAGGCTGACCGTCTAGCCCTTTTTCCATTGTATCGGCCCAAATCTTCTTGGCGTATCCTTGCTCTGCCGGATTTGAGATGGATTTAGGCTGATCGTACCCGACCCAAACACCGGTTACAATTTGCGGAGTAAAGCCAATCATCCAACTATCCGTTTCTGTGGATCCAGATTTCCCTGCGTATGTGCGCGATAGTTTTTGAAGAAGGGATTGTCCTGTAACGGAGGCATAGCCACTCAAATTTTTATTGAACATTCCCGTCATCATCTCTTCCATTACAAACGTATTGTTTTTATCGAGCACCTGTTTACTTTCTAAATGCGCATCATATAAAATGTTTCCTTCGTTATCGACAACGCGGCGAATAAGGGTGGGTTTAACTTGCTTCCCGCCGTTCGCAAACATGCTATACGCACTTACCATTTCAATTGGTTTTACAGGGGAAGTACCAAGTGCAAGAGATGGTACATCTTTTAGTGAACTTGTAATACCAAATTGTTTAGCGGTTTTCGCAAGGGAGTCTTCTCCTAAAAATAAATGTGTTTTCACGGCATATACGTTATCTGATACTGCAAGAGCTTGGGCCATCGTTACAAAATCATCGGCATAGTAGTCTTTATAATTTTTTGGTTTATATTTAGAAACACCGTCGCCTAATGTAAATACTGTATATTCACTTTTTAAGCGAGTTGCTGGTGTAAATCCTTTTTCAAGTGCAGCGTAATATAGAAACGGCTTAAAGGTGGATCCTGGTTGGCGAGATGCTTGAGTCGCTCGGTTAAATTGACTCTCTTTATAATCTTTTCCGCCCACAAGAGCCGCTACTTCTCCTGTTTTCGGATTCATTGAAATAAGAGCCGTTTGTATATTTGTCGTTTCCGGAATCGTATCTTTTACAGCTTGCTCCGCTATTGTTTGTAGCTTCTGATCAAGCGTGGTGTAAATACGAAGCCCACCACGGTGCAATGTTTGTTCATCTAGTCCAACGTCGTGAAGAAGCGAGTTTTGCACAGCGTCTTGGAAATAAGGGGCTATTTGTGCTACTTCTTTTGTTTCTAATGAAGCAAACGTAAGCTTCTCTTTTTTTGCAGAGGATGCTTGCCCCTTTGTAATATAACCTTGCTCTACCATTTCATCTAAAATGATTGATTGTCGTGTTTTTGCCCGTTCTTCCTTTAAGTAGGGAGAGTATACACTGGGACCTTTTGGGATACCAGCTAACATACTTGCCTCTGCTAATGTTAAGTCACTAGCAGATTTATTAAAGTAAAGACGAGAAGCGGCTTCAATACCATAAGCACCGTGTCCGTAATAAATCGTATTTAAATACCCTTCTAAAATATGATTCTTGTTGTAATTGACCTCAAGACGAATCGTATATATTGCTTCTAATGCTTTTCGTTTCCAAGTCTTATCATGATCTAAATATAGATTACGGGCGTATTGCTGCGTAATGGTACTAGCACCTTGAACTTTTGCCATTGCTTTTATATCGGCAATGATTGCGCCGATAATTCGTTTTATATCGAAGCCATGATGATCATAGAATCGTTGGTCTTCGATAGAAAGTGTCGCTTTTCTTATATAAGGAGAAATTTGATCAAGAGATACGCTATAGCGTTTTTGTATCCCATTACTTTGTCCCATTACAGTATCATCATTCGCATAAAAGGTGCTTGTTTGCGGAACGACGATGGGAGGTGGCCCCATAATCTTTGCTGCTATGATGATAATAAAAAAAGAAAAAACGAAAAAAAGTACGCATGAAAAAAGTGCGGTGAAGAAAAGACGTTTATATTTTTGAAGTTTTGGATTTACAGTTTGGCCCATCTTTTTCATCCCCTCATCATATACTTTTACCTTCCTATTCAAGGGCAGGAATCCCTCGTCGATTAATACTAGTATTGAGGGTTTTTTCGTATTTTAAACACAAAACAAAAAAGAGCTCCTTTCTTAAGAAAGGAGCTCAAAAGCACGCATAGGCCAATCTGTAATAATAACATCTACGCCGTAATCAATCATAGTTTGTAAATCTTTATATTCATTGATTGTATAGGGGCGGAATACATAGCCTTGCTGCTGTGCAGTTTGCACAAATTCTTTTGTTAGTAGCTGAAAGTTAGGGTGTAATCCGGCTGCTTCTCTTTTCTTCGCTTCAGCAAGTGGATCGGCAATTGGTTCATCATATAAGATGGCTCTTGGAATTTCAGGTGCGAGTTCTGCAAGAGAAGAAACAGATTCATGATTAAAAGATGAGAATATAATTTGATTAGAAAGATGATATTCACGAACAAGATCCACAACCTTCTCCTCGATATTTGGATAGTGAATTACATCTGTTTTTAGTTCAATGTTTAACTGTAAATTTGTCGTAGATAACCAAATGAATACTTCACGTAAGGTTGGGATTTTCGCTTCGTGGAAAGAAGGATTTTTATGGCTACCCGCATCAAGAACTTGTAATTCTGCTACGGTTTTTTCAGAGACCAATCCAGTTCCATTTGTTGTACGATCAACAGTTTCATCGTGAATTACAACAAGCTCACCATCTTTCGAAAGGTGAATATCAAGTTCGATGCCGTGGGCACCAACGCGCTCCGCTTCTTGGAAAGCGATCATTGTATTCTCTGGATGTGTACCTTTAACTCCACGATGGGCAAAAATAAGTGGTTGTTTCATTTGAAAATCTCCTTATAAGTTCATTTCTTTCATTATGAAACTGTAGTGAATAAAATACAATCTATATGCCAAACATTTACAAAAACATAACAGTTGCATGAAAGTTAACGTTAACGTAAAATGTAATAATGTGATGGAAGGGGGAATATACATGTATAAGATCGATGAAGTAACAAAGCAAGTTGGTTTAACAAAACGTACACTTCGTTATTATGAGGAAATTGGTTTAATTCATCCACCGGAGCGCAGTGAAGGAAACATTCGCCTTTATACGGATGAGGATATTGTCCGTATTAAAAAGATTGTAGAGGCGAAAGAAGTACTAGGAATCACACTTCAAGAAATGCAGCATTTCTTATCGTTAAAAGAGCGCATGGAGCAAAGACGAAATAGTGACAATCCACGTGATCGCGATGTGATTCGAGAAATTAAGAATATGCTCGAGAAACAAGTACAAACGCTAGATACAAAAATGAAACAAATGGAGCGCGTGAAAGCAGAATTAGAGAATAGTTTAGAGCGTGCAACTAGATTTTTGGATGAAACAAAAGGAGAGTAATGAATATGGAGAGCCAACAAAAATTCGGAAGATTAATTACAGTGTTGGCTACTTTTCTTGCCTTTTCAGGCATCGGAGTAGTCGATCCTATTTTGCCCATTATTGCTGAGAAGATAGGGGCAACACATTGGCAAGTGGAGATGTTATTTACAGCTTATATTTTAACGATGGCAATTATGATGCTGCCAGCTGGTTTATTCGCAGCGCGGTTTGGTGATAAGAGAATGATGACGATTGGTCTCGCAATTGTAACTGTGTTCGCTTTTATATGCGGTGTATCACAAACAATTACACAGTTATCTCTTTTCCGTGCAGGATGGGGATTAGGTAATGCAATGTTCTTCGCAACAGCGATGACATTATTAATTGCACTTAGTAAAGAAGTACATGAAGCGGTTGGTTTATATGAGGCGGCAATCGGTTTAGGGATGGCCGGTGGTCCATTATTAGGTGGTTTACTCGGCGGATATTCTTGGCGTTATCCATTTTTCGCGACAAGTCTTTTAATTTTACTAGCATTTATTCTTGTTTTCTTTTTTGTAAAAGAACCGGAGCGAAAAGTAAAGCGTAAAGCAGCTGGTGTAGGGGAATTACTTAACTTGATTAAATATAAACCGTTTATGCAAGGTGCTATTTCAGGCATGTTATATTATTATGGATTTTTCGTTGTGTTAGCATATTCACCACTTATTATGCATTTATCAGCAATTCAGCTCGGTTTTGTATTTTGTGGATGGGGTTTAGCGCTAGCATACGGATCTGCGATATTAGCACATAAACTGGAAGGTAAATATGAGCCGAAAGCATTGCTACGTTTTAGTTTATTTGTATTTGCGATTTTGTTAATTGCATTATTCTTTGTGAAAGTCATGTGGTTACAAATTGTTCTTATTGTATTATCAGGATTAGCATCTGGACTAAATAACGCTTTATATACAAGCTATGTCATGGATATTTCACCTTATGAAAGATCTATTACATCCGGCGTATACAATTTCGTTCGTTGGCTTGGCGGAGCAATTGCACCAATTTTATCAGGAATTATCGGTCATGCGATTTCACCGCAAAGTCCGTTTTTAGTTGGAGGAATTGTTGTTTTAGTTGGTTGTGTGATGATTTTACTTCCTGTTAAAGAAACTATAAACGCAGAGACAGAAACCCTTTCATAAGAAAGGGTTTTCTTTATTGTTAAATATAGTGTTTTTGCAATTTACGAACGAAAGTAATTTTACCAAAATATATTTTCGGTATTTTTGTACTTTTAACTATACATTTTGTATGTTTTGTTTTATTTTTGTTAGGGGACATTAATGATGTCCCTATTATAAATTTGCAATGAAAGGCGTGATTGTACGATGGAACTATGGTTCACTGAAAAACAAACAAAACATTTTGGAATTACGGCGCGTATTAACCGCACATTACATACGGAGCAAACAGAATTTCAAAAGCTTGATATGGTTGAAACTGAAGAATTTGGAAACATGCTTATTTTAGATGGTATGGTTATGACAACAGAGAAGGACGAGTTTGTGTATCATGAAATGGTAGCGCACGTACCTTTATTTACACATCCAAACCCTGAGAACGTATTAGTTGTTGGCGGTGGCGATGGCGGTGTAATCCGTGAAGTATTAAAGCACCCAAGTGTAAAGAAAGCAACACTTGTTGAAATCGACGGTAAAGTAATCGAGTACTCTAAACAGTACTTACCATCAATTGCAGGTGCTCTAGATAACGAACGTGTTGAAGTGAAAGTAGGAGACGGCTTTTTACACATCGCGGAAAGTGAAAATGAATATGACGTAATTATGGTTGACTCTACAGAGCCAGTAGGACCAGCAGTAAACTTATTTACAAAAGGATTCTATGCTGGAATCTCTAAAGCGTTAAAAGCAGACGGTATTTTCGTTGCTCAAACGGATAACCCTTGGTTTACACCAGAATTAATTTCAACTGTGTTTAAAGACGTTAAAGAAATCTTCCCAATTACACGTTTATACACAGCGAATATCCCAACATATCCAAGTGGAATGTGGACATTTACAATTGGATCTAAAGAGCACGATCCATTAGAAGTAAGCGAAGAGCGTTTCCACGAAATTGAAACGAAATATTACACAAAAGAACTGCATAAAGCAGCATTCGTATTACCGAAATTTGTTGGAGACTTACTTAAATAGAAAAGCGGAGGCGGCTTGTTCAGAATAGGAGGGGGATGGAGCTTCAGACGTAGAGGCGATTTTTGCCTCGTAGGAAGAAGCGAAGCCACCGAGTATTCTAGCCGCAGCAGCTGGACAAATAGAAAAGCGGAAGCAGCTCATTCAAGGTGTGCGATAGAACGGACATGCTAGCTGCTGACGCTATTATAATAAAATAATCTTCTATCGCTAAAAGAAGATTGAGGTAAATCGAGAAAGAGGAGTATAGCACTCCAAATTTGAGAAATAATGAAAGGTTGGGATACCTTAAGTTCCACATAAGGAGGAAAAGAATATGCGTTTTGATGAAGCTTATTCAGGTAAAGTATTTATTAAAAGTCATCCAAGTTTTGAAGATGCAGAGGCCGTAATTTATGGGATGCCAATGGATTGGACAGTAAGTTACCGTCCAGGCTCTCGTTTTGGTCCTGCACGTATTCGTGAAGTATCGATTGGACTAGAAGAGTACAGTCCATATTTAGATCGTGAACTAGAAGATGTAAAATATTTTGATGCTGGTGATATTCCGCTACCATTCGGAAATCCACAACGCAGTATAGACATGATTGAAGAATATGTAACAAAACTATTGGATGCCGGTAAGTTTCCACTAGGTCTTGGCGGTGAGCATCTAGTGTCTTGGCCAATTTTTAAGGCAATGGCAAAAAAATATCCGGATTTAGCAATCATTCATATGGATGCTCATACTGATTTGCGCGAGTCATATGAAGGAGAGCCTTTATCTCACTCTACACCAATTCGTAAAGTGTGCGATTTAATTGGTCCGGAAAACGTATATTCTTTCGGAATTCGTTCTGGAATGAAAGAAGAATTCGAATGGGCAAAAGAAGTGGGCATGAACCTATACAAATTTGACGTGTTAGAACCGTTGAAAGAAGTATTACCAAAGCTTGCAGGACGCCCAGTTTATGTCACAATTGACATCGACGTATTAGATCCAGCGCATGCTCCTGGAACAGGAACATTAGAAGCTGGTGGTATCACATCGAAAGAACTATTAGATTCCATCGTAGCAATTGCAAATTCAAATATAAAAGTAGTTGGAGCAGACTTAGTAGAAGTAGCTCCAGTCTATGATCATAGTGATCAAACACCAATCGCAGCAAGCAAATTCGTGCGGGAAATGCTTCTTGGTTGGGTAAAATAAAAGCGGAAACGGCTCGTTCAGAATGGAAGGGGGATGGAGCTTCAGACGTAGAGGCGATTTTTGCCTCGCAGGAAGAAGCGAAGCCACCGAGCATTCTAGCCGATTTGCAGCATCGATATCGACGATTCGACACAACATATCGACCGTTCTTTAAAATTCGAAAACCAGCTGCAAACAATCTGTATTAAAAGAGGAGCTAGTCCCATTTAGTGGGGCTAGCTCCTCTTTTTTTATGCAACTTTTTCTTCTGTAGAGATTCCGCGAATTTCATCAGCGGAACGAATTGGGTACTTACGGAAAATAATAGTTCCGATGTAACCGATAATTGTGGTAACAATTCCACATAATATAGCTGCAATCGCTACTTTTATTCCATCGTTGAATCCAAAGAGAACAAGGAGTCCTGGAATTGGTGATGCCGTACCGGGTGCATTGTTTATAAGTTGGAATAGGGAGGTAATAATACCAGCAAGTGCACCACCAACAAAGTTTGTTGTATAAATTGGAATTGGATTCGCTGCGACAATATCAGCTTGTGTTAATGGTTCAATTGCGACAGCGATTGTATCTTTCTTTGAACAAATCTTTAAACGTTTAAAGAAAATAAAGTTCATTGGAGCAGAGGCTGCTACTGCAAGACTACCAATAGCCATTGGTAAACCTGTTAAACCAAGCATCGCAGTTAGAGCCATGGAGCTTAATGGAGATGTAGAGATAACTGTGATGAGCCCGCCGAGCATAATCCCCATAATAACCGGGCTTTCTGTAGTTGCAATTGAAATAATAGAACCAATTTTTCCAAGTGTTGCATTTACAACGGGATCCATGAGCATAGCCATTCCGCGTGAAAGAGGTGCTGCAATGAATAAAATTGCAAGGAATTCTACGCCAGCTGGCAATTTTTTCTCGAGAAATTTCACGACAAAGGCACAAATATAACCAGCAAAAAAGCCTGGTAAAATACCAAATCCACTTGTGGCAATACCGATTAAAACAGCATATACAGGAGATACACCAATTGCGAGTGCTACCAAAATTGCAGCTGCGACACCGCTCATACTACCAGAGGCCTGTCCAACTGATTGTAAAAAGCTGTTATGAAACATTTCTCCACCGATATAACGATGGAATGCTTCAATAAGAAAGCTTGCGATCGCAGCGTTGGCCAAAGCGCCCATTGCCTTCATTCCGTAAGGAGCACGGTAGCTAAACAGTGTGAAAAGAAAAAGTACAACGAGTAGTAGTGCTAAACCTTGTAAGATAGCCATTTGAAAACTGTCTCCTTTTTGATATTTATTATAAAAATTTGTATTATTCAATAATAATACAAAAATTGTTTAAACGGAAAATTTTTTTATTAAGAACATACTACAAATATTTTTCCTTACAATTGTGTAAGGAAAGTGTAATACATTTCAATGGTGTATAGTATGTCCCATTCTGTATAATACAGATATCAATATGTGATTAATCAGAAGGATATATAAATAGGAGGCCATGTATGAAATTGGTAATAAAAGTGTTAGCTGTATTTGCCATTATTTTAGGTGGTACAGCGTATTATTTACAAACAAAAACAGAAGGTGTTCAGGCGTTTGTCGATAACTTCTTTTCAAATAAAGAAATACAAGAT
Source organism: Bacillus sp. AFS023182 (assembly GCF_002560575.1). Taxonomy (NCBI): domain Bacteria; kingdom Bacillati; phylum Bacillota; class Bacilli; order Caryophanales; family Bacillaceae; genus Bacillus; species Bacillus sp. AFS023182. Next base: position 127,168 of record NZ_NTRO01000051.1, read on the forward strand.
TATTATGCGGTTATAAATAAGGGCGAGAAGATAGACGATGAATATTTATATACATTAAATGGTTACTCAGAGAACGGGAAACAGCAAACAATTAAAAAGATGGTGAACCATCAATTGCACTCAGGTGATTTTATAAAAATTTACGCGAAAGGCATGCAGGGGAAAGGTTGGGCTGAAGTTTCAAAAGAAGAAATCCCAGAAAGGGCTTTAAAGAAATTACAAAAAGTGTAAAAGGAGCGAATTGTGCGCTCCTTTTTTAATGTGTTAAAACTGTAATAGATGTGTTTGTTTGACTTGAAATAATTTTTGCGCGCCCGCCAATTGGGAAAGTAAAAATTGGGGTAGTATGCCCAAAGTTAGCATTTGCAATTACAGGAATATGGGACAGTTCTTGTTTTGAATAAGTCATTTCTTGAATATCTTCTATGACAGCTTCAGAATCTTTTTGTAGTCTTCCAAGTACAATGCCTTTTACATGTTCAAAGTCTGGTTGTTGGATGAGAGAGTGTAAGTAACGATCGAAAGTTTTAACTGTAGCTTTTCCGGTTAAAGAGTCTTCTTCTAAAAATAATATTTTATCTCGTAAGCTTGGCATATATTTTGTGCCTTGCAACAAATTAAAGGTACTCATATTACCACCAATAATTTTTCCAACTGCTTCACCTTCATGCAAGGAGATATAACCTTCATTTTGGAAGAAAGTTCGATTTTCTTGATCCATATACCAAGGGTCATCGCTCCACGTTTCAGCAGGTTGTATTTCTATCGACTCTTCAGAAGTCATGCATTTTAAAAAGTAATCTATTGTATAATCAAGCCCTTTCTCCATTCCGAATGAAGAGAAGTGGGGACCCGAATATGTAATCAGACCAGTCTTTGCATAAATTGCATTACCTAAAGCAGTAATATCAGAATAACCACATAAAATTTTGGGATTGCTGCCAATTAAGTCGTAATTTAGATGACTTAGTAGCCCGTTGGAATTATATCCTCCAAGTGTTGTCAAGATTGCTTTTACGCTTGGATCAGCGAAAGCTTCGTGAAGATCATGGATACGGGAAGAAACAGAGGAGGAAGTAAAACGGTCAATTTCTTCCGCATTTTTTGAAAATGTAACGCGAAATCCCATAGCTGCTAGTCGTTTCATAGCAAGCTTTCGGTTATAATCTGAAACAATACTTAAACTAGAAGACGGTGAAATAACTCGGATTTCATCTCCCTTTTTTAACTTTGGCGGTATCATTTTTCACATCTCCTTTTAATGAAAGAAAATTTAGATTTAAAAGATATTTTATCATAGGGGATAGATCTTTATAAATTGTTTTTTTGGAACAGGGTTTTCCTGATTTTTCAGCAGACAGACAGAGGTTTTTTTTGATATGATAGAAAAAGTGATTTATTATAAAGTTTATTTAATATCTATAACATGTTGAAAGGTGTGCAAGACGTGGAGAAACAACTTGCAGGCTTGCCAGTACACGTTCATTTCGTAACAGAAATCCGTGAAGGGGCACGAAAGGAGACCGTTGCTTTTGAGGCAAATGGTCAATACTATGTAAAAGGTCAAGGTACATACGTAACGTTTCAAGAGCCGAACGAACAAGGCGAAGTAAAGACAATCATTAAAATTCAAGGTGAACAAGTTCTTATTATGCGTTCAGGTGCTGTTTCGATGCGTCAGACGCATGTGAAAGGTGAATGGACAACTGGTACGTATACGAGTGAGCTTGGTACGTTTACATTGCAAACGAAAACTGATAACGTTCTTTTTAAATGGTCGGACGAGAAGAAAAAAGGACAACTCTTTTTAACGTACGCATTGCTTCTGGGTGAACAAGAAGCTGGCCGATATACAATTACGATTAATTTGAAGGAGGCAAAATAATGAACTCTTTAGAACAAGTAAAAGAATTGATTAAAGAAGAAATTAAAGCTGCCGTATTGAAAGCAGAATTAGCAACAGAAGAACAAATTCCAAACGTTGTATTAGAATCTCCAAAAGATAAAACACATGGTGATTTCTCTACAAACATGGCGATGCAGCTTGCGCGCGTAGCAAAAAAAGCTCCTCGTATGATTGCAGAAGAATTAATTGCAAACTTCGATAAAGCAAAAGCTTCTATTGAAAAGATTGAAATTGCTGGTCCTGGTTTTATTAACTTCTACATGGATAACAGCTATTTAACAGATCTAATCTCAGCGATTGTTAATGCTGGTGAGGCTTATGGTGAGACGGATACCGGTAAGGGTGAAAAAGTACAAGTTGAGTTCGTATCTGCAAACCCAACAGGTGACCTTCACTTAGGACATGCACGTGGTGCGGCAGTAGGTGATACGTTATGTAACGTATTAGCTAAAGCAGGATATGATGTATCTCGTGAATACTACATCAACGACGCTGGTAACCAAATTCATAACTTAGCGCTTTCTGTTGAAGCTCGTTACATGCAAGCATTAGGTTTAGAAAAAGAAATGCCAGAAGACGGCTACCATGGTGCGGATATCATCGGAATCGGACAACGCTTAGCTGAAGAGTTTGGCGACCGTTATGCAAAAGTTGATGAGAAAGAAAGCTATGAATTCTACCGTGAGTACGGTTTGAAATACGAATTAGCAAAACTTCAAAAAGACTTAGAAAGCTTCCGTGTTAAGTTTGATGTATGGTTCTCTGAAACATCACTATACAAAAACGGAAAGATTGATCAAGCTCTTGCAGTATTAAAAGAGCGTGATGAAATATTTGAAGAAGATGGAGCAACTTGGTTCCGTTCTATGACTTATGGTGATGATAAAAACCGTGTATTAATTAAAAATGATGGTTCTTACACATACTTAACGCCAGATATCGCGTATCACCGTGATAAATTAGAGCGCGGATTTGATAAATTAATCAACATTTGGGGTGCTGACCACCACGGCTACATTCCTCGTATGAAAGCTGCAATTCAAGCGCTTGGTTACGATAAAGAGACGTTAGAAGTAGAAATCATCCAAATGGTACAACTATACCAAAATGGTGAAAAAGTAAAAATGAGTAAGCGTACAGGTAAAGCCGTTACACTTCGTGAGCTAATGGAAGAAGTAGGCGTGGACGCAATGCGTTACTTCTTTGCAATGCGCAGCGGTGACTCTCACTTAGACTTTGATATGGACTTAGCGGTATCAAAATCTAACGAAAACCCTGTATACTATGCACAATACGCTCATGCACGTGTATGCAGCATCCTTCGTCAAGGTGAAGAGCTTGGATTAACTACAGGCGGAGATGTAAACTACAAACTTGTTGCTTCTGAAAAAGAAGTAGACTTACTGAAAAAACTTGGTGAATTCCCAGCGGCAGTTGCCGAAGCAGCGCAGAAGCGCCTGCCACACCGCATTACAAACTATGCGTTTGAATTAGCAGCTACGCTTCATAGCTTCTACAATGCAGAAAAAGTATTAAACCAAGATAATTTAGAATTAAGTAAAGCTCGTTACGAATTAATGCGTGCAGTACGCATCACACTTCAAAATGCATTAGCATTAGTTGGTGTATCTGCGCCAGAGAAAATGTAATAGGAAAAAAGATACCTATTTTTGTTTATAAATGATATACAAGTTGATATAAAACGTCTGATCGGTCTATAGACCGATCAGACGTCAAAGAAAGAAACACACCGAAAAGTCATATAGGGAGAACCTCACGTATGGCTTAATAACAGGAAGCTGCAACAGAAAAAGAGATGGCAAAGCTATCTCTTTTTCTGTTGCAGTTTTTTACTCTAATGTATGTGACAAAAATATGTTGTGGTGATAAAAGGAAAATAGAAAATCACCAATTAACTATTGCTTTTTTAGAATGATTCTAGAATAATAGGTTGTTGGGGGGTAAATTCATCAAAAAGCCGTACATGTCGTATTAGTTGATGGAATGTTACCAGGAAATGGTGTAATCGTTGTGAATAACATTGTTACAACCATGCGAAATACTAAACTAACACTGCATCTAATCAAGTATCTACACAAATTAGTAATGAATCATGAAAACTTCCAACCTAGTCAAAAAACTAGGGATTTTATGTCTAAAATAGTACATATAGTCCAACTAAGGTTTTCATGATTTGATAAAAATAATGAAAGGATATAAATCTCTCGATTTTGATATTATCATCACTTATATATAAATTTCTCGATGTTAAAATGTAATGTCACCTTAGAAAAGCTAACGCTTCTTAGCGAGTAAGTGAAATGTATGTATAAGTTCATTTTAATTCTTCGACATAGTCATAGATCTATTAGGCAAATTACTTTTTCTCGACACTCATTTATAGACTCCAAAAATGAAAAGGCTGAATTTCATATTTCCGCACGATTCACATGTAATTATTTTCCAGTAAAACTCTTTTTTAGTTACCCCCAAAATTCGTTCCATTGTATTCAGATTTGGAGAATAGGACTTTTATCTTCATAGGTAAACAATACTTCGTTCGGAGCGTTTTTAATCATATAGCGCTTATATTGGAACGCTTCTTGTTTTTCTTGTCAGATTGTTTCGGTGTGTAGTTCAGTTGTGTAACGAAACATAAAATGTTTTAACATATGGCTAATTTTACTTCGACTCATGATGACAGAAAACGAAGACATATCTTCAATGACATCCTTTAGAGTACGAGTATCCTAGCACGTTTCACAGCTATAACATTCTTCGGCTGGTGTGCTAAATTCGATTGTACGCTGTACTTCTTGTCATTCTTCAGGAGGATAAGTATGGAAGGTGGCCAAATGCATATTTACTATGAAATAGTTTGCCCATACTTGCCCGCACTGAAAACTTTTACGTACTGAGCAATCGTTCCGCGATGGATATGGAGAAGTTTTGAAACCCCTACAGCATAATAAATAAGATGAATGATGGTCATGAGTTTTATCGTGAATGCTTGTTGAATTGTCTTCTCCTGACTTTGAGGTTATCCTATGACCTGTTCATGTGTTTTTGTAATTTGAATTCCTTTATCTATTTTTGGTAAGTAATATAGACCGGAAATAACACAGTTTAGACATGTCGGAGAAATTAGATGAATCGATATACAAAGCAAATTTCAAGTCTCTAAGTAATAGAAGAGTTGAAAAAAGAGAAAAAGATGATAATAGCTATCAAACATATTTAAGGAAAATGGCTTAATGACATTGAATAATAGAATCTTTGTCATAGTATGTTTGTATCAGGATTTATATGCATTCAATTTTATAGGGAGGAATCACACAAAGTATGTATTTAAAAAGAATAACTTCGATTTTTTCGATTATAATGATTTTGATGTTTACTATAGGTCAGAGTTTAATGCCTATAATCGCAAATGCACAAGAGTTAAATACATTAGGACTTGTGGATAGCTTTAAGATTGATAAAACAGATTTACAGAGCGGAGAACTGACCAAAGTAACTGTAAACTTCAGTGAAAAAGATGGAGTTAGGCTGAAACCTGGAGACACATTAACATTAACGCTGCCTCCAGAATTAAGCGGCATGAGTACAACGTTTAATTTAGGTGATTATGGTACTTGTAAAGTAACGTCAGGTACTGTGGTATGTACATTTAATGAAAAAGTAGATGCATATGAAAATATTACAGGGTATTTAAATTTTAGAGTGCAAGCTACTCAAGTAGGAACTGATGAAAAGAAAGAAATTGAAACAAATTTCGGTACAAATGTAGATAAACAAGCTGTAACAATTACCGGCCCAAAAGGTGGTGGTGGTACAGAGCCTGGAGAGGGACCATTTTTTTATAAAACTGGTGATATGCTCTCAGGGGACGATGAAGTACGTTGGTTCTTGAATATAAACCTAAATAAAGAAAAGCTAAGTCGTGATATTGTTGTGTCTGATCGTTTGCAAGAAGGTCAAACACTTAATAAAGATAGTTTCAGGGTAGATATTAATAGTGATCTAGGCCGTCAAAATTTATCACTGCAAGAGTTTGAATCTCAAGGTTATGGAAAGATTACGTTTACTAGTGATACCACATTTAAAGTTTTGCTTTATAAGGATAAAGCAAATCTTACCTCCTTTTCGATTGCTTATACAGCTACTATAACGGAAGCCGGAAAGAAGCAAGAATTCTTTAAGAATGATTATACGATTGATTACCAAGTTCTAGACAAAGAACCAGTTACTGATTCAGGTAGTCACTCGGTCGAAAATATGGCAGCTGGTGGTGGTGCTGAAGGTAACCAGGTTCCAAAAGGAAAGCTAAAAATTGTTAAACATATTGAAGGAAATAAAGAAAAAGTAATCCCGAATGTTTCGTTTAAGTTGTATAAAGAGTCTGGTGAACAAGTTGGGGGCGAATATAAAACAAATGAAAAAGGGATAGTTGAAACTCCTAAATTATCACCAGGTAAATATTATGTGCAAGAAGTTTCGGCTCCAGACTATATTGATTTCGATCCTCAGAAAAAAGTAGAGTTTGAAATAAAATCAGATGCTGAAAATGGAGTCGAACTGGATATTCCAAATAAAGTGAAAACTATATCTGTTTCAGGAACGAAGATATGGAATGACAACAACAACAAGTTTGGCAAACGCCCAGAAAGCAT
>NZ_NTRO01000052.1:0-37653 GCF_002560575.1 Bacillus sp. AFS023182
GAGCTTTCAGAACATCAAGTTAATAAAATCATGGCAGAGTATGAAAATGGCGGGGAATGTGATTGGTGTGGTGAAATCAGAGAAGAATTAAGAGGACCTCATTTACTAGACTTTGTTCCTGGCAAAAAGATGTGCCGGAATTGTTGGGAAATGGATCGTAAGAATTATTTAGGTGCTATTGGTGAGGATATAGGTCCATTCGATAAACAAGAATAAGAGCAGCTAGCAAAAGCTAACTGCCTCTTGTACGCAAGAACAATACATTTATAGTATAAACAGGATTAGGAATATTATGCAGATAAAAAAAGAGCACTGTATATAAGTGCCCTTGAGAGGTAGGCGTAATACCAATCATAATCAGTATTAATATACGCTTAATATAATTAAAATGTGAAAAAAGCAGCTAGCAAAAGCTAACTGCTCGACTCCAATGGGGAACTGGAGAAAGATTGTATCTATAGTATTGACGGAATGTTGAGTTTTATTCAAGGGAGGATGCTATTTATTATGTAAGTAATAAGATGCAACTCCTATAAGAACTAAGGACTCACATAAAATCGCAAATATATTTTTTTGTGGTTTTCGCAAATCACTTATCAATGATAATAAAGCACCGATCCCTATAATAATCAAAAAAATAAGACTATATATATCAATCATTTTTATCACTCCTAATATTTGAATAATTTAATTATATATTAAATACTATTTTGTGGAAAAGATTGTTTAACAAAATAATCCTTTGATAGAAAGTGAGGAATAAAAATGGGTTTAGGAAATCGAGGAATGGCATTTGAGATGCTTATCAATCTATCCAATGAAATGTACCAAAGGGAGGGAGTGGCGCTTATAAACAAGCGTCCAACTCCCGTGAAGGTGTTAAAAAGCAAAGGTGGTCGAGTATTAAACGGATTCTACGAATCTAAAAGTACAGTGGACTATGACGGAGTGTACAAAGGACGAGCTGTTGCATTTGAAGCAAAGTCTACAGAGAGTCTAACACGATTCGATTTGAAGAACATTGCGCAACATCAATTAGATTACCTGGAGAAAGCAGAAAAGATGGGAGCTGTGTGTTTCTTCCTTATAGAGTTTAGTAAGGATAAGAAAGTGTTCTTGGTGCCTGCTTCAGTAATTCAATCTTATGTAAGGATGTCACACCAACCAAATGGGAAGAAGTCGATTCCAAGAGCAGACTTTGATATTTATGGATACTTAGTAGAACAAACAGAACGAGCACCAGTTGATTACTTGCAATACATCGATGAGACAGGATTGATTCCAGGGGTATTAGACGGAATGATTCAGATAGATCAGGACCATACGAGGATTACAAATAACATTGAAACAGCGAAAGAGAAGATGAGTAACAAGAAACGGAAATTATTAAAGGCCTAATGAATAACGGAACAATGCTTTACAGATGGTGGGGCTGTATGTAGGTGTTGTTCCCTTATTCAGAAGATGGATAGTAAAATTTCACATACCTTACAGGAAGTGAAAATAACAAAATTACAATAGGGGGATTTGCTATGACAAACTTTTATCAAAACTTAGGCGAAGAGATTGAAATGATGAAGATTCAACTGAAAGACCTGGAAATTGAACATAAATATTTGATGAAGAACATGGAAATGAATGCACCTAAATTCAATGGAGTAACAGACTATAGCAAGGATAGAGTTACAGGTGGACAGGTACCATTGGCATTAGATGAGATTGCAGGTCGTCATGATCAGATTATAGAGAAGTCACAGTACTTACAGCAGCGTATTGCTGCCAAACAGTCGGTAATGGACGAAGCTAAATTTGTTTTGGGTAATATGAAAGGGATAGAGAAGAAAATAACTTACTTACGTGATGTAATGGGGATGAATCTAAAAGAGGTTGCAGAACGTCTTGGATACACGCACCAATACATCAGAAAGATTAGTTGCAAGATGGACAAAAGAGTCAACACTCAGTCAACACAAAGGCAACACTGTTCTTGACCTAAAGGTGATACACTATTAGTAGTGAGAGGTGCACACGACACCATCTTACTCCTGTCATGATTCATGTTTTCCCAAAACATTTGAAAATGGAAATGGGTGATGGTTCTATGATTGAATGAATCGCACATTTCAAAACAAGTAACAAGTAATAAGAACAATAATGCATCGTTAATTTGAGCACATTACATTTTCTAGTGATTACTCACGAATCTTCACTAGGCAGAGAGCCTTCGCTCTTTGTTTGAGCCAATACAGCGGAGACCATCCCCTCCGTACCCCTGAAACTGTGTTGGTTCACGCAAGGCGCGGAAACGTCTTACAAAATAATATTTTGTATTTGATCCACGCTTTGTAAATGATTAGAGAGTTCCCATAGCTCTCTTTGGGCATATAGTACGCTGTACGTCGAAAGAGGACTGGGATACCTCGAAGGCTGCACTGAGCACAACATATATAAGTCTACGGACGTAAAACGAGAAGATTCTTGGTCTTCTCCCAGTCATTGACGTAAACCGCGTAGGTTAAATTATATAGTGCGATGATTGGGAGAGGGTTGAGAGTAATCTCATCCTATAATTGATTCATTTCGAAATTCCCCTTTCGTGAATGTTTCTCTCCCATCCCCTTTAGAGCTGTCACTTCGGTGGCGGCTTTTTGTTTTGTAGGATTTTCCTATTTTCTGTTGAATAGATAAGGGGAAAGGGGATGATCGTATGAGAGTGTTTTTTAGGAATAAATCTGGAGAAATGATTCTTGACGCGAAGAATGAGGATGTAGCTAGTTTAATGGCCGTTTTGAAAGAAACTAAAAGTATTAAGATTGGCCTCTTCAATTATGATGTAAAGAAATATAAATTAGAGTATTATCGACATCCAAAAAATGAGGAACCAGAAAGAGAATTAAACATTATATTGGAACGTAACTATAATGATAATAATTGACAGCATCCATAACGGGTGCTTTTTCTTTGTTATATAGAAATTACACATTAAACCAGTAAAACTTTGAATGAGACAAGCATATACTAATAACTGAACACGACGTATTCATTCTTTATAATCGTATTGGACGAGCACCTTATAGGGCTCTTTTTTTATTGCACATAAGGAATTCCTGAACATACAATATCGAGTCAATGCCAACCAACTTATTCCTTTTCCGAGAGCCATATATTCCGCTATAAAGCTCTTTTATGTTGCGCCATTAGAATGGGCAGGGCATTGTCGTATATTTAATACTCAGAAGCTTAGGGCACTTTATAGTGTTCTTTTTTTATTGAACAAAATGGACATTTGGTTAGGAGGATGAATGATGATGGACTTTGGTTCTGCATTAGAATTATTAAGACAAGGTGAGAGAGTTGCACGTAAAGGTTGGAATGGAAAAGATATGTTCCTGTATCTGATTAACGGTGAAAAATTATCCGAGGGTTTGAAATATGGATACGGAGAATATTTAGGAGAACCTATATTTGTTGATACCATCGCAATGAAAACCGCGCAAAATACAATTGTTGTTGGTTGGCTTGCTTCACAAACTGATATGTTAGCAAATGATTGGATTGAACTGTAATTGATTAAACCAATATCAATTATCGTAGGCGCTACCGTGATCGGTTTGGTGTCTTATTTTATTTTGAAAAGGAGATGAGAAAATGTTGAAAGGATTAGGAGCTGTGTTTTCATTAGCTATATTAGGAATTTTAATTCTGTCGTTTGGGACATGGTCAGCCATTTGGTTAGGGTTGGCGTGGATTATTAGTTTTGTATTTAAACTGGATGTAAGTTATATGACAGTGTTTACAGTGAGTTCGATTGCATGGGTATTAGCTATTGTTGTGAAAAGTTTATTTGCTTATTTAGGTAAGAAAGCTGTAGACAAGTTTATGGATTAATTTGTTGTTAAGGAAGTGACATCATGGAGCAATTCGGATGGTTTGTTGCTGGATTTATAGTTTGTTTGCTAATCATGATTCAGTTCATTAAGGCGAAGGAAGTTAAGGAATTGGATTGATAATTAATGATAAGGGGTGAGGGGATGAGTAAAGAAACGTGTATTTATTGTGCTGGTCATGGGAAAAGACACAATGGTTATTTTGAATACCCATGTAATCATTGTAGAGGTACAGGTGAAGTGCGGAAAAATAGATTCTCAGAATTTATCCCGCTACCCAACAAAACAAACAAACTCAACGAACAGAAATAAAAAAATATTCCGAATGTAATTTAATGGTGATTGTATAACATACAAAACATTGATAAATCAACCTTTGACTTTGTTATTCACGATATGATACATTGAATGTATTACAATGTGAGTTTAACAGGGGATAAAGGGGGATTTTTGGAGTGGAGATCGTGAATCCAATTCGTAGCTTAAAAGAGATTGAGGACATGAAAGAATGTTTGCTAATGAAGTCGTATCGTGATTTTCTCTTATTTGTGATGGGGATTAATACTGGGTTGAGAATAGGAGATTTGTTGAAGCTTAAAGTAGGTGATGTGAAAGATAAAAATCACATTCGGATCAGAGAGCAAAAGACAAAGAAAAACAAACAGTTTCCTATTACACATATTAAAGAAGAAATAGATCGTTATGTAGTTAACAAAGGTGAAGATGAATGGTTATTCCCTTCTCGTAAAGGTGATAAGCCGATTACAAAAGTTCAAGCGTATCGCATTCTAAATAAATGTGCGGATATGGTTGGATTGGAGAATATAGGAACACATTCGATGCGAAAGACATTTGGTTACCATTACTATAAGAAGACAAAAGATGTAGCATACTTAATGACAATCTTTAATCATGCTTCTCAAGAAGTAACGAAACGATATATCGGGATTACGCAAGATGAGATAGATGCATCGATGCAAGGTTTCAAGTTATAAAACAGTCCTTTGTGTTATTCTAGAAGAAAAGGGGATGAGAACGTGATTACTAAAGATATAACTAAGGATCTAAAAGAATTGAAAATCAATGGTGAAGAAATTGATTTTACCGATGCGTCAGTAAGGTTGTTAGAGAACACCAGAAAAGAATGGGTAAATGCTATAGAATCCATAGATGTTATAGAATGGGAATGGCAAGTATCAGTGACTTCTTATAAACAAAACGGATTTGAAATGGGTGTTCCTGTTGATGTAGTTGCGGTAATTAAAGAAGATGATAAATTGATTAAAGGTACAATTGTTCTTGAAAACATGGAAACTGAAGCGTGTAGCGATTTATATAAAGAGGAACTGCACTTTATTGGTGTGAGCAAATTGGATGGGTATGACGGCGAGGTAAAACCATCTGATGAGAACGTAATACCGTCATGGCAACCGTGGTATTAGAATAATATGAAGTCTTTCTAAAAGTAGCGAATCCGCTGCTTTTTTATTTTATATAAACAAAAAGAACCTGTTAAATACAGATTCTTTTTCGATAATGATTTATATAAGTAAGACCCGAAAATATAATACAATGCTTTAAATATGAATTCAAGAGAAAAAGAACCCGCTGGAGTCGGGTCCTTTCAGAAGTGATGATGTGTTCTCTGCTGCAGATAGAGAAAAAACACAAAAATATAATACAACGATGTACAGTGAATTTCAATACTAAATTTAGGGATTACCGCGAGGTGGTGAATATGGCTAGGCAACGAAGCCCAGATCGTGATAAAGCGTTTGAAATGTATAAAGCGAGTAAAGGTGAGAAGCCACTTGTTGAGATAGCGAATGAATTAAATCTTAGACCATCGCAAGTTAGAAAGTGGAAATCACAAGATAAATGGGATGAACAAATGAATGGTAACGTTACTATTGCGAAAAGGAGCGTTACCAATGTTAAAAACCCCAAAACAAAAGAAAAGCTGAAAGAGATTTTGGAAGATGAGGAGCTGACCGAAAAGGAACGGCTCTTTTGTTTGTATTTTGTGAAATACTTCAATGGTACGCAAGCTGCAATTAAGGCTGGATACACCAAAGAGAGCGCTCATGTACAAGCTAGTCGATTGCTAAGGCGTGAACGAGTTTCTTCCTATATAAAAGAGCTTAAGGGTGAGTTAGTTGAAAATGTATTTGTAGAAGCGATGGATGTATTGAAAGAATACATTAAGATTGCTTTTGCTGATATTACTAATTACATTACTTTTGGCCAAAAAGAAATTGAAGTTGAAGTTGGCGAAAATACAACGTTTGATGAAGAAGGAAACGAAATTACTGAGACAATAACAGAGGCTAGATTGGTTAATTACGTCGATTTACAAGACCATGATATGGTAGATGGTTCGATTATTACCGAAGTGAAGCAGGGAAGAGATGGTATTTCCATTAAGCTTCCTGACAAGATGAAAGCATTGGATAAATTGGCTCAATACTTTGACTTGGTACCAGATAACTTCAAACGACAAATTGAAGAGGAACGTCATCGTATGCAGATAGAAGTGCAGAAGGTACATGTCGAGAAGACTAGAGCTGAGATTAAGGAACTTACAGATGATTCTAATGGTAACAGTCGCGTCATCATTGTAAACGACAAGGACGCCATGAGGAAGGCGATGGAAAATGACCAAGACAGTTAATATCATGGACCTGATGAACGTCAATTTCTATTCGTTATGGCTTGCTGAACAGTCTCATATCGTCGCAAAAGGTGGCCGTTCTTCTATGAAGTCATCCGTTATCTCTATGAAGCTTGTGACGGATTTCTTAGACGATGAGCAGGGTAATGTGGTTTGTTTGAGAAAAGTCGGCAAATACCTTTCTACTTCTATTTATGAGCAAATTAAATGGGCCATATATATGCTTGGTGTTGAGAGTGAGTTCTACTTTGGAAAGTCACCATTAATAATAAGGCACAAGCGAACGAATACAGCTTTTTACTTCTATGGCTGTGATGATCCATTGAAACTTAAGTCAGCTAAGATTGCCAAAGGGTACGTCATGGCGCTATGGTTCGAGGAAGCAGCGGAGTTTGCTGGTGTAGAGGATATCGATATCGTTGAGGATACTTTCATTCGTCAAGAAATCGAAGGTAAGGAAGTAAAGGTATACTTCTCATACAACCCACCGCGAAACCCATACAGTTGGATTAATGAGTGGTTGGATAGCAAAGCAGGAGACGAAGACTATTTCATTCATCATTCAACTTACATGGATGATAAAAAGGGCTTCTTATCTCAGCAGATGATTAGGAAGATTGAGAAGTATAAGGTTTATGACTTAGATTATTGGCGCTGGATGTATGGCGGTGAAGTCATTGGTTTAGGTGATATGGTGTACAACATGAATCATATTCAAGAAATCGATGAACTGCCAAATGATGATGACATTATTTTGATTGATACAACATCCGATACAGGTCACCAGGTATCTGCTACTACTCATTTAGCGCTTGGATTTACCAAGAAGAGAAATGTTATCTTGCTTGATACCTATTACTACAGTCCTGCTAATAAAGTAGTTAAAAAGGCTCCAAGTGAGTTATCTAAGGACTTAAAAGAGTGGCTGGATAGTACAGTTAAAACGTACAACAGATATTTTGATAAGCAAACAATTGACTCTGCAGAAGGTGCACTGCGAAATCAGGTTTTTAAAGATTATGGTATAAGGCTGCATCCAATAGCAAAGAAAAAGAAAATAGATATGATCGATAACGTCCAGGACTTATTAGCGCAGGGGCGTTTCTTTGTATTGAAAACAGAAAGAAATAAGATTTTTATAGAAGAACACAAGAAGTACCAATGGGATGCCGATAGCTTGCAAAGTGATGATCCAAAGGTAATCAAGGTAGACGATCATACTTGTGATGCATTCCAGTACTATGTTAACGATAATTTGCAGAAACTTGGATTAAAATTTTAGGCGGTGAAAACATGTTTGGGAACATCGTTGCAAAGGTAAGGAGGTGGATGTACAAATTGGGTCTGATTAAAGGGATTAGCAATGTGGTAGATATGAAAGATGTTATGATAACTGATTCTATGTACAACAGCATTGAAAAGTGGAAGCAGTTGTATATGGGTTATTATCCTAAATGGCATGATGTCACTTATCAAACTGTAGATGGTAACTCTCATAAACGTAAAATGAGAAGTATGGGGATGTCGAAAGTAATCTCGTCAGAAATGGCTAATCTTGTATTCAATGAGAAATGTGGAATTAGTTTATCCGATGAAAAAACTCATGAATATGTAAAAGAGGTCCTTGAAAATAGCTCTTTTTACCTGCAATTTCAGAATTACTTAGAGTATATGTTTGCTTTAGGTGGTATTGTTGCTAAAGCGTATGTAGATGATCAAGGCGTTCGAATTGGTTTTGTGAATGCGGACTGCTTCATTCCAACAGCTGACAATGGAAAAACAGTGACTGAAGGTGTCTTCGTAAATGAAACAAGGAAGAACAATAAAAGATATACGTTGCTTGAATGGCATAGGTGGATAGAGGATAAATACGTAATCCGAAATGAACTATATGAATCTGAGAGTGCAGAGTTAGGCGTAAATATTCCTTTATCTACTATGTATCCTGACTTAGAAGAAGAAGTGGTAATTAACGACTTAAAACGTTCCTTGTTTGTATATATCAAGCCGAACTTAGCTAATAACATTGAATTAACTAGCAATCTGGGTGTAAGTATCTATTCTTCTGCTATAGATACGTTACATGAATTAGATGTAGCTTTTGACTCGTTCGAAAGAGAGTTCAGATTAGGTAAGAAACGTATTATTATTCCTTCAAGCGCAGTAAAAACGATTGTAGATCCTTTAACAGGGCAGATGCGTCGGTATTTCGATGCGAATGATGAAGCGTATGAATCGTTAGAATTAGGTATGGATAGCGACACTATAAAAGAAATATCATTTGAATTACGTGTAGATGAACATATAGCTGCTATTAATGCATTGCTAAATGTCTTATCAATGCAGACAGGGTTCAGCACAGGCTCATTTACCTTTGATTCTGAAGGATTAAAAACGGCTACTGAGGTAGTGAGCCAAAACAGTAAAACATACCGAACTCGAAACGGACACATAACAATCATTGAAGAATCATTAAAAGATCTGATAACAGTTATTTTAGAGGTTTCAGAGCTATATGATCTGTACTCTGCTCCAGAAGATATTGAGGTATCAATAAACTTCGATGATAGCATTGCAGAAGATAGAAACACTAATGCTACCTATTGGCTTGGGTTACTTAGAGAAGGTGTTATTCCGAAAAAGTTAGCTATGCAAAAAATCTTGAAAGTTACTGAAGAAGAAGCGAATAGGATATTCCAAGAAATACAGGAAGAAAATAAGATAGTTCTTCCAGAAAATGTTGATTTCTTTGGGATGAACAATAAACATCAGAATACTAGTCCAGGAGATGAAGGGTAATGGCACTCCCTCCTGAGAAGTTACAGCAACTCTCTATGTTTGTAGTAGATATCTACAACGCAATCGAAGAAGAGTTACTTTTAAACATGGCAAGAATTCTCAAGTATGATATGGAATTACTATTAACTGCAGATGATTTCAAGGAGTATCAGCATTGGCGTGTTGTTCAGTTGAATAAGCTTGGTAAGTTAAATCAGCAACAAATGAATACAATGGCCCGTTATAGTGGTAAAACAGCTGAAGAAATACGAAAGATGTTAGAGGCTGCTGGATTTACAGCAGTTGAACAACATGAAGCGTTATATCTAGAAGCAGTGCAAGCAGGGAGTTTAGTTGCCGCGCCAGCGATGTATACAAGTGCGGCGTTAATAGGCATTCTTAATGCTTACGAACAACAGGCGTTAGAGACGTTTAATCTAATAAACACAACAATGCTTAAACAATCACAGCAGGTCTATTTAGACATTTTAAACAAGACAGTAGGTAAACTGTTAGGTGGCGTCATAACGGCACAACAGGCGCTTAGGCAAACAGTTTCGGAGTGGGCTCAACGTGGAATACCTGCTTTGATTGATAAAGCAGGTAAAAGATGGAGTACAGAAGGTTACGTAAATATGGTAACTCGTTCTGTTAGCCAAAATGTAGCAAATGAGATGCAAATGACTCGTATGGATGAATACGATGTGGACCTTATAGAAGTAAGTTCACATATTGGTGCAAGACTCCGATGTAGCCCGTATCAAGGTCGTAT
The DNA here is from genome assembly GCF_002560575.1 of Bacillus sp. AFS023182. Classification (NCBI taxonomy): domain Bacteria; kingdom Bacillati; phylum Bacillota; class Bacilli; order Caryophanales; family Bacillaceae; genus Bacillus; species Bacillus sp. AFS023182. The sequence continues at coordinate 10,109 of NZ_NTRO01000052.1, forward strand.
TTACTCTAAAAGTGGTAAAAGCAGGAGATACCCTCCATTCTCCAGTACATCATATGGTGAAGCGGCAGGGTTATTAGGTGTGAATTGCCGTCATGTTATTTATCCTTATATACAAGGGAAATCAACTAAGCGTTATGAACCATATGACGATGAAGAGAATGACAAAGTATATAAGGAAAGCCAACAGCAAAGACACCTGGAACGGCAGATTAGAAAAGCTAAAAAAGAAGTAAAGGTTATGGAAGCATTAGGTGATGTGGAGGGTGTGAAAGAAGCGAAGAACAAGGTTTCGCAACGCCAAGCTGCTATGAGAGATTTTCTAAAAGAAACAGGTAGAAAGAGAAATTATAACAGAGAACAAATTGTTTAGGAGGAATGAAGCGTGCTAAAACCATTAACTTATAGATTGCGATTAAAAGAAAACAGAATGCAGTTCTTTTCTGAAGTTAGAGACAATCCGCCAGCAACTACACCGGAGGGAGGTGATCCAAATGTAGCGAATCCAGAAACTACACCACCAGTAAATCAAGAACCACCTGCACAACCGCCAGTTACTTTTACACCGGAGCAGATGGAAGAAGCAAAACAACAGCAAGAAGCGGCATTTCTTAAAAAGTTAGGTGTAGAAAACTTAGATCAGCTCAAACAATCATTAAAAGGTTGGAATGAGTACCAAGAATCACAGAAAACAGAGCAAGAAAAGACAAATGAAAAATTAACAGCCTTTGAGACTCAATTACAACAAAAAGAAGAGTCTCTTTTCAATTTACAAGCAGAAAACGCTGCGATTAAGTCAGGTATAACAGAAGAAAAGAACTTAAATGCAGTTATTACTCTAGCAAAAACAAAGGTTAGTGATGATGTAGATATTACAAAGGCTATTGAAATGGTAGTTGAAGAGTTTCCTCACTTTAAAGGTATAGTGGAAGAACCCCAAGGAACTCCAAAGCCTACATTTACAACTGGTCAGCATCAAAAGAAAACACTGACTGAAGCAGAGCAATGGGCTGCAGCATTTAAATAGATTTAATTAAATTAAAAATAGGAGTGATTTATTAATGGCAAAACCGAATTACGCACAAAATTACCAACAGGCGTTACAACAGAAGTTTTCGCAGGGATTAAGCTTCATTGAACTGTACGATACACCGAATAACCAAAATATCAAATGGATAAATGCTAAAACTATCCAAATCCCACGCGTTACTACAGGTGGATTTACTGATGTGGATCGTGATGTTGTAGGAAGTTATACACGTCGTGCCGATAATGATTGGGAAACAAAAACTCTTACTCATGACCGTGAATACAAAACACTTGTTGATCCACAAGATGTCGATGAGACAAATATGGCTCTATCAATTTCAAATATTACTCGAGTGTTTAATGATGAACAAAAAATTCCGGAAATGGATAAGTTCATGGCTTCAAAATTATATTCCGAATTCGGTTCATATGGTCAAACAGCTAATACAACAGCGTTAACAGTGGATAATGTATTGAGTGTCTATGATGATTTCATGATGGAGATGGATGATGCTGAAGTACCTCAAGAAGGGCGGATTTTGTATGTAACTCCACAGGTCAAAAAGCTTCTAAAACAAGCAAAAGACATTCAACGTAGCTTAGATGTTGGTGCTAATAACGGAAATGTTGATCGTAATATTTACTCGCTTGATGACGTGAAAGTTAAAACAGTTCCGTCTTCTCGCATGAAGACTGCATATAACTTTACAAATGGGGCAGTACCAGATGCAGCAGCTAAACAAATTAATATGATTCTAGTTCACCCATCGACAGTCATTTCACCACAAAAATACGAATTTGTAAGTTTAGATGCACCGAGTGCGACTACTTCTGGTAAATGGTTCTACTACGAGCGTAAATATTGGGATGCATTCTTAATTGAAAAGAAAGTGCCTGGTATCAAGTTTAATATTGTAGGAGCAGGAGCATAAGAGAGGACTTAATTGTTCTCTCTTTTCTTAATGAGAGGAGAATGTAAATGAGTAATGTTGTAAAGGTAAAACGATTAAATAAGACATTAAATATTGATAAGGACCGTTTAGCTAGTTATCTGCTTGATGGTTACGACCAGATTGATGAAGAGGGTAACATTGTTACTCGCGCAACAGGTGGACGTAATGTTTCGTTGGCAGAATTAAATGCTGCATTAGATGAAAATGAAAAGCTAAAATCTGAAAAGAGCAAACTGAAATCAGAAGTTGCTAAGTTGAAAAAGGAAGCTGCAGCTAAGTAGGTGATCGTATGGCATATATAGATGCTGATTACTACAATAACGATTATGAAGGGACTCCGGTGTCAGATGTAGCGTTATTGAACAGGATGATTAAAAGAGCCAGTGAGCAGATTGATAGCATCACAGGTTACAAATTACAAGGAGTTGACTTCGATAAAGTCGCTCCTTTCATTCGTGATCAAGTCAAAAAAGCTACTGCAGCACAAGTTGAATTTCTAGCTATTAACGGCATTACTTCCGCTACTGTAAGTGAAGGTGGCGGAGGTTTTTCTATTGGTTCTTATTCTGAAAATGGAATGAGTGCAGGGGCAGTGGAAGCGCCGAGTTATTATGATCGTTATGCGATTACTGTGGTTGATTACTTACGGCCGACCGGATTACTGTATGCAGGTGTGTGTGTACATGGCTAAACCAATTAGACGTTCACTATTAATTCATACAGTGGAATATTTGGGGTATAAGGGTGAAGATGACACTTGGGGTGGAAATGATAACTACAAACCACCCGTAACAATTGAAAGAGTTCGAATTGAATCTAAAAAAACAGTCGTTATGAACAGTAATGGAGACAGTGTTGTAATGCAAACACTGTTGTTTCATGATGCGGTGCATTCGACTCCTGTTACTTTCAAAGAGAAGTCGAAAGTCATACTTAATGGGAAAGAAATGACCGTTAGCAAAGTCAGTGACTTTTATGATCGTAGTAATCTTCACCATGTGGAGGTGCTTTTAGTTTGATAAGAGTAAACATTCAATTGGATACACAAGCGATTGAAAGCAAGGTATTAGAAGCGACTGAAAAAGCACAATTCGTATTAGATCAGCAGATATTGAAAGATAGTAATTATTTTATACCAAAAGATACAGGTGAGTTAGAGCGTTCTTCTATTCGATTCAGTAGACCTGGAGAGGGTCATATAGAATGGAATACTCCATATGCAAGAAGAGTGTATTACAATCCGCAATACAACTTTTCTAAAGACGTGAATCCTAATGCGAGAGGCTTATGGTTTGAAGAGGCAAAAGCTAGACATGTAATAGATTGGGCAAGAATCGTAAAAAACGAGATTAATCGGAACTTATAGGAGGACAAACATGATATGGCTAATTGAATCAATCAAGAAGCATCTAACTACTTCTTTGCAGCCAAACATCCTATTCGCTCCAATAAAAGCCGATTTATTAGATATAGGAGTAAATGATGCACCACGAAAAAGTATTGCTATTAGGATGATTCCATCCGCGCCAGGGGAACAGTATTACGAAGGTGAAATTATCAACAAACAAATTCAAATTCTCGCAAAAAGTAGTAATCAACTTGAGGTAAACAACACAGTTGAATTTATTACAAGAGAACTAAATAACGTTCAAAGGCGTAATTTTAACGCTATTGACGATTCATACACACTCAGAAGGCTCAACGTATATGTTGAGCCTAATTTCGTTGAGAAAACAGCAGCAAACGAGCATATATACACCGCACTTTTTTCTGCGGAATTAGAAGTAGGAGGTCAATAATATATGTCATTTTTATTAAACCACGGATACAAATTTGAAGTTGATACTGCTCCTGGAACTGAAACTCCTAAAAAAGAACGTATCGCTAAAGGTATTACATCTGTTGATCCAGACAATAACGAAGAAACAGAAGAAACGTATTACTACGATGGCGGCGGTGCTGCTGAACGTGATATTACAGGTTTCATGATGTCATATGCATTTGAAGGTCATCGTTTTTATGGTGATAAGGCACAAGATTACATCTTTGGTTTATCAAATAAAGTTGGTCCTGCTCGCAAGACAACATTCACAGTTACTGAGCCGAATGGAGATAAGTGGGAAGGCCCTGCAACTATTTCTGAAATTAAAGCGCCAGGTGGAGATGCTAATAGCAAAGGTGAGATTGAATTTACAATCTCATTTGACGGACAACCAACATTTACAAAAGCACCTGTTACACCTTAATTAAGAGTCGTTAATACGGCTCTTTTCTATTTACCTAATAAAAAGGAGATGCACGCATGACACAATTTAAATTTGAATTTGAAAAGACTTATAAAGAAGTAGATATCGCTGGTGAAATTCATAGAGTTGAGTTTAATGATGAAGCATTATCTAAGCATCAAAAGGCTATTAAACGCTTTGATAAAGGCATTAAAGAGGTTACAGAAAGTGTTAAGGATTACGAAAAAGCGACTGATGAAGCAATTGAAGCGACTGCACAAAAACAGAAAGAAGTTACAAAAGATATTGTAGAAACATTCCTGGGTGAAGGGACCTTTGAAAAGTTGTACGAAAAAGCCGGAAAATCCGTTATGAACCTAATGGAACTTGTACATTACTTAATTTCCATTTATGCGGAAGAAAATGCTAAAAAGACAGAAAAAGCACGTGAAAAATACTTAACTAATGTGAAGAAATAATGTTGAAGTTAACTGAACGTGATTATGACTTTTATATGTGGAATGACGTTCGCTTTGAATTAAATCTTGCTTATGATAACGTGCTTTTATTATTTGAACTATTTGAGGATGAGAGTATTAGTGAACAATTAAAATTTGATATTGCATTGAGTATGTTAGTTGTTGATAAATTAACACTTAGCCAGTTGAATGGCGAGCAAAAAACTCAATTAATTATTGATATTTTAAATTCTAAATTGGATATTGATTTGAAAGCTTTAGAAAAAAGGAAAGAAGAAAAACAAGAAGAGGAAAAAGAGCCGACGATTCCTACTGTAGATTTCGTAGTGGATGCAGAGCGGATTTTTTCCTCTTTTTTGTTTGATTACAATATCGATTTAATTGAGCAACAAGGAAAGATGCAGTGGAACAAATTTATCGCTCTTTTCCGCAATCTTTCAAGCAAATCACCAATGGGACAAGCGTTATATTACCGTACTTGCGAAATACCACCAAAAGATAAACACAATGCAGATGAACGCAAACGGATTAAGAAGATGAAAGCCGTGTATGAACTGCCAAAAGCTAAAGAAATAAGGGAACAACAAGAATTTGAAGCGTTCCAAAAAAGAATGGAAGCGCAAAAGGCGCAAATCGGAGGCAGGTGAAATAAATGGCCGACGGAAGAGTCGAGATAGATACCAGGTTAGATACTGGGAACATTCGAAGAGATGTACAGCGTGTAAATGACGAGCTGAATCATATTGGGGATGGAGTTGCAGAGTCTACTAGAGGGTTAACTGATGAAGTGGGAGATAGATACGATAGTTTAGGTAGACGTATCAGATATGTATATAGAGGTACTTCAGAAGAAGCAAGAAGAATGTATAGTGAAATGGCGAGCGCTCATAGGCAACAATCAATCGCTATGCGTGGTGCGAGAGACCAAATGGTTGAAATTAAATATCAATATTTTAAGCTGGCACAATCTGCACAAACATACTCTGGAACGATAGATGAATTCATGGAACTGCTTGAACAACTAGGAGCGGAACAAAAAAGTGTAACTGATCAAATGATAAATGCTAATAGCTTACAAATGACTTCGATGCTACAAACAGCTGCAACAATGATGAACATGACAACACAAGCGCAGCGTATCACTCAAAACTATGAGCGCATGGCTAATCCTATGTATACAGTTAACAGAGCAGGTTTAGCTATTGCAAATTCGATGAACCAAATTGCTAATAGAGGTAACGCAGCTGTATTAGCATTAAAAATGTTAGGACCAACAGCGAGCATGAAATCTCTTTTAAATATGCAAGCGATGATAAATCAAGGTTTGATGAGGTTTCAAACGGTCGCATTAGCGGCAGCAGCAACAGGCGCTGCCTTATATACAAGTTTATTCAAAGCAGCGGCTGGACCAGATCCAGCAGAAGTTCGCAGTCAAATGGCAGAGGTAACTGCTGTATATGCTGAGGAGTTAGATAAACGTACAAATGAAATTAAAAATTTCGCTAATATATTTGAAGAAGTTCAAGTGCAAGCGGTTAGTCCCGCAAAGCTAATGAAAAACCTCCAAACACAAACAGAAGTATTAAGAAACTGGATAAGTAATCTTAAAGAGTTAACGGCTCGTGGTGTTGATGAAGGCTTAATTAAAGAGCTACAACAAATGGGGCCAAAAGCAGCTAATGAAGTGGCAGCGTTAACGCAAATGACACAGGAAGGTTTGAATAATTATGTAGCTTTGTGGAGAGAAAAAGGACGCCTAGCTAAAGAACAAGCAATAGATGAATTATCACAATTAAAAGAATCTACAGATAGAAAAATTAAAGAACTGCAAGATTCTTTAACTCCATTAGGATTAGCTTGGGAAAGAATGAAAAATGCTTTTGTCACAGCTGTTCAACCTATGGTCGAGGCGTTCGGAATGCTTATGACCCCAATAGTGAATTTCGCGGCGAAATTTTTTGAACTTGTAACGGCATTCAATGAAGCTCACCCTAAATTAGCATTAATAATACAAGCTATTATCATGTTAGTCCCAGCTCTTACATTACTTTTATCCCCTTTAGCTATTGGTATTGGCTTATGGAACGGTATGCTTGCTGCATGGTCCTCTATCTGGATGTTAATCTCACCCCTAGTAACGGGTCTAATGGCAATGAGTGGAACTGTATGGCTTGTATCCGCTGCAATAGTCGGATTAGTAGCAGGGATAATGTATCTTTGGAATACAAGCGAAGGGTTTAGAAATACAGTTATTGCAGGATGGGAAGCTATTAAAAATGCAGCAATAACAGTGTGGAATTTTATCCTTAATAATGTGTTAATCCCAATTTGGGACGCAATAAGTATATACTTCAAACAAATTTTAGACAAACTTCTTATATGGTGGAATGAAAACGGTCAAATGATCGCAGATGCTGCGAAAAACATTTGGTCTTTTATATCTAGCATAGTATCTGGAGCGATGGATGCTATTCTAGGAATCATGCAATTTGTATGGCCAGTCGTGAAATTTTTAGTAGAGGGAACATGGGAAGCTATTAAAAATTTGATAAATGGAGCAGTTAATACAATTCTAGGAATAATAAAATTCTTTTCTGCTTTATTTACAGGAAATTGGTCAGAGATGTGGGAAGCGACAAAAGAAATTGTATTTGGAGCTCTTGAATTTATTTGGGGATACCTCCAGTTATTTGGTGTGGGAAAAGTACTTAAATTCCTAGGAAAATGGGCTGGTGATGTTATTTCTAAATTCAGTTTTATGTGGACGTATATCAAAAAAGTATGGAATGATGCAATTTTTGAAATCTGGTACTTTTTTGCTACGAAATTCGAGGCAATGTCTAAATTCGCAAGTTCAATCGGAAGTTCAATATCATCTGTTTTTTCCTGGATGTGGAATATTATTTCCAGTTCATTTTCTAGTGGGTTAAATTATGTTGGTAAAATCGTATGGAATGGATTTAAAAGTATCCTTGATTTCCTTACTGGATTAGGTACGACATTCTATAACGCTGGAAGAGGTTTAATTGAAATGATAGCAAAAGGCGTTATGTCCGCTTTTGGTGTAGTCAAAGACGTGATAAATTGGGTTGCACAACAAATTCGTAATTTCTTACCTTTCTCTCCAGCGAAAGTAGGTCCTCTTTCTGATTTAGACCATTTAGATTTTGGTGGACCGATCAGTGACAGCATCGAATTAGCATTTCCAAAAGTGCAAGGATTGCTAAATAAAATGTTAACATTACCTAACATTGAGCAAAATGTTTCCTCTAGCTCTCAAAGAACAAACGGAAATGATAATCAGCAAATACAAAGACCTATAAGCCTTACTTTGAACTATCAAGGTGATAATCCGCAAGATGCTGCGAAAATGATGGACATTATTGAAAAAGAATTATCTAGTCGCATGGGAATGCAGTCGTATTTAGTAGGTGAGAAGTAATGATTATACAACGAAATGGAACAAAATATGATACAGCTGAATATGGATTAAGGCTTGTTAAACTGAAACATCCTTCGCCATCTTATGAAACAACACGGGAAAAAGTAGCAGGTAGAAATGGTGAGATTAATTTAGGAACAACAACCGGAACAAGAAGAATAATCGGCGTGTTTAAAATGGTTTCTAGAGATCACTATGATTATGCCTTATTACGTAATGAAGTATTCTCTTTATTCGATTGTGAAGAGAGTTTTTACATCATAGAGAAAGTCGAACCAGGAAAACGATGGCTAGTGGAAACTGATTCATATGAATTAAATCAAATAAACTTTCAAAGCGCAACCATCGAAGTTCCGTTTGTATCTTCACTAGGATATGCTGAATCCATTGGAACGACGAATAATCCATTCACATTTGATGCTGGATTATGGCAAGCTGGACAAGGGTTTTACACCCATACAACACCGACATTTAGTATTTATAATGCTGGTAAAGTAACCATTAATCCAAGGTGTTTGCCACTACTAATCAAATTCACTGGTGCATCTAATAACTTAAGAATTAGAAATAAAACAACAAGTGATGAATGGTCATATACAGGAACTACTTCATCTGGACAAGTAATCCAATTAGATGGTATAAGAAGCACCAAAAGCGGTGTATCAATTTTTAGAGATACAAATAGAAATTTAATCACAATAAAACCAGGGTGGAATGACTTTGAAATTATAGGGGCTATAAGCCCTTTTTCTATTTCATTTGATTTCCGGTTTTATTATTCATAGGAGGCGATATCATGAATGTATTAGCTATTACGGATGTATTAGGAAATACAGAGCCTCTTGTTGGTGTCAATGGTCTAACTAGAACAAGAAAGGTTAATGGCGAAAAAACACTTAGTTTCACTGTTATACCGACTGCCATAAATGAAGTATCATTTTCTATGGTTCAAGAAGAAAGCAAAATTGAACTAGATGGTGAAACATATGTCATTAAGCAAGTCATAGAGCGTTCTATAGGTAAAACATTTATTAAAAAATGTGAAGCTGTACACTCTTTCTTTGTTGATTTGATAAATAGTTATGAATACAACACCCATGATGGTTCTATGACATTCAATGCAGCATTATCTATGATATTTCTCGAAACTCCATATAGATACTCTATACAAGATTCATTCTACGCAGAGGCATTCGAAAACTTTGGCGATGATAATCGATTATCTTTATTTCAAAAAGTGTTAGAAAGATATGGAGCAGAGTTTTATTTAAATGGTAATCAAGTAGTTTTAAAGAAGAAAATCGGTAATGATACAGATTTCCAGTTTCGTTACAGTTATAACATCAAGACATTAGAAAGAACGATTGATACAAAAGGATTAAGCACATATATCAAAGGATACGGAAAAGACATAGAAGCAGAGTATACAAGCCCTAACGCTGCTGTATTCGGTAAATTACATGCAAAACCGGTACGAGATGATAGATATACAAATATGAATAGTTTAATGTCTCGTATGAAAAGCGAGTTACAGGACGAACCTTTGGTAAGCATAACAGTTGATTTTGTCGATATGCGGCGTGTGGGGTTTCCTTACGATGTCCCAAATGAAGGTGATCGAGTTCCGCTTATTTATGAACCTATGGGAATTAATGTAGATACGAGGATAATGCAAGTAGAAGAAGAGTTCGATGATAACTTAGAAATAATCAATTCTAATGTAACACTTGCAAACTACAATAAGAGCCTTTCAGGAACAATTTTTCAGACTGTACAAAAAGAAATGAGCAAGATTGTTGATGATGATGGAATAGTAAAAAATAGCGCATTGAATCAAGCTATACAATCAGCTACTACAGCAATCAATAACAGCATGACAGAATTAGAATATCCCCCAAGTGGCGGTATTATCGCAAGAAGTAAAAAAAATCCTAACTATATCGTTAGATTTACATCAGAAGGTATTGGTGTATCCATGGACAATGGCAGAACATATAAAACAGCTATGACGGCAGAAGGTATAGTGGCTGAACTTATACAAGCAGGAGAAATTAGTGGTTCAACCTTAAGAACATCCAGCGGTTCTAACTACGTTCACATAGAAAAACAATTCATTCGCTTGATGGAGTCAAACTTAACCAGAATGTTTCTTGGATACTACATTAACCTATCTGGTAAGCTTCAACCCACAATATTAATGCATGAAAATATTACTACTGATAAATTCCAAGAGGGAACATTAGTAATTGCACAGTTGAATCAAGGGACATATTACTCTGCAAACTTTGGTATTTCTAAAGGCGAATCAGCAGAAGGTAACACATACTACCCAAGTAATTTAAGGCTCACTTCTCAAGGGAATACATTTCTCCATGGAGATAACGCATTAACATTAGAAGGTAAGCAAAGTTTAGTGTTGAAATCTGATAAACAACTTACTGCAAATATAAATACATTACGTTTAGACTCTACTAGTCATGCCGATATTATTACTGGCGGAGAGTTATTTATGAAATCCGCTGGTAAAACTACTAATATTTCAAATGCGGGTATCGTAACTCAAGCTGCTGCTGGCATTACTTATTATGCGAATAATGGGACGTTTTGGGTAGAAGCTTCGAACGGAGTAACGTTCAAAGTTTCAAATCCATCAAATTCGTTCTATGTTGAAGCTCCACAAGCTGTTTTTAAATGTCAGGTAAGAACAGATGGAGTTAATGTGGCTGGTGGATCTCCTGACTCGATTGGAACGATTAAGTACATGAATGGATTCAAAGGTTGGGGGTATTATGGTCACATCGGATCAAGTGGTTGGGCGAACTTCACTATAACAGTTTAGGAGGATAATATGGCATATCAATATTTAGGTGTTACAGTAACAATTGGAGAAGACGGTTCTGTAAAAGTACCATTAGATAAATTACAAGATATTGGAGTTAAACCTGGTGATGTTATCGAGATTTTTTCGGACCATGACCAGGTTTATTTGCGTAAAACAGATACATTCTGTGATATGTGTAAAAAGAACGCGCATTTGCATAAACTACAAACTTTGCAAGTTTGCTCTGATTGTTTAGTTGCGTTACAACAACAAGCTTCTCAAGGGCAAAATAACCCAACAGATTGATAGGTAATAAAAAAATAAAGAAAGGGGTGTACCATGAGAAGCGAAAAAATCACAATAGATTTAACTAATAATCTGTTCACTAAAAAGATCTATGCAAGACAGAATGATAAATACGGTTTAAAATTAACAGTTTACTTAAAAGAAAATGAAAGAACCGTGGATTTAACTGGATACACTGTTAAGTATGAAGCAATAAATAACAAAGGTAATTTTGTTCGAGATGATGCATTAGTTATTAATTCTACAGAGGGAATAATTGAATATACATTTTCAGCAGCAGCAGTCTCGTCTCCTAATGAGTGGACTGCTTATTTTGTTTGCGAAAAAGGAAACATTACAGAACGTTTTAGTACACCAGATATAAAGATTATCTTAGGTAATGATGTGAAGCAAGGGAATATAGGGATTGAAAGCTATATTTCAGATTTTGAAAAAGCTCTTGAATCTGTAGCTGGTTATCGAAAAGAAATTGATGATACAAATAAAAAAATCGTAGAGCTAACAAATTTAATTAATGCAAAAAATGTTCAAGTACCAAAAATCACAACAGATGTGGGCGGTGCGTTACTTTCGGTTAGTGATGCTACCAAAAATATTCTTGATGAAATTGTATCTAGAGGACTAGGAATAAACACAATTTATTGTCATGGCAGCGTACAAGGTAATACACCTAATGCTAAATCCTGGCGAGGTATCTCATTTATAAATTCCCCAACTTTCGGATTTGTTATTGCGAAAGATTATCAAAACAAATTTTTTACAAATTACATCGACAATGGTACTTGGCTTGGGTGGGAAGAGCATGTAACGTTAAATGACTTACTTAAAACTCTTAATGGATGGAAATTTACAACTACTGCATTACAACTCAATGGTAAAAGTATTTTAACGAAGATAGCAACAGGATTTTTATTTGACGATAATTTGCAGATTTCTGGTGTTTTGAAACAATCGACAGATACAGACTGGGTCAACGTTACACCAATTAATGGCGTGTTAAACCAATCAGGGAAAACATCGAAAATAAAACGAATAGGTAGTACAGTATGTCTTAATATGAATGTAACTGGGGTAAAAAACAATCAAATTATCGCTACACTTCCAGCAAACTTTCGACCAACTAGTGATTTAACATTCTCAGCTACCTATGTTTTAAGTAATCTTGATACGACTGCAGGTTTTATTACATTAAAGACTGACGGGTCTGTCCATTGTGAATGGATTGCGGAAGGGACAAACCCTTTGAGATATTGGTCATTCACACTCACATACATCATTTAAAAAGAATAGGAGATTTTCAGATGAAAACTTTGTATTTATATGATAAGGAAACAGGCGCTTATACAGAGACCAAGGCAATATCCCCGGTTTTTAAGTCGTTGAATAAATTAGAAGATAGAGTTAGAACGATAGATGTTCCCGAAATCATAACGGTCAAAACTACGATTCGATACCTTGATGATAATCAAGTTTATCAAGAAAAAGAAGTTGACCGAGTGAAGTTGCAATATCAAACAGAGGAATTCAAGTACCAAGAAGAGGTTTTTGACAGGTATATAGAAGTTTACGAATATCCAGAATGTTATACAGAAGTTCCTTTGCCAATTCCAAACTGGAAACCAGTTTGGGATGGAGAAAAGTGGATTGAAACAATTACTGAAGAAGAATTGGAAGAAATGAACAAACCGGAACCACAAGAGCCGACCGAATTAGAAAAGTTACAAGATCAAGTTGAGTTCTTGACAGATCAAGTAGCTGAATTGAAACTAAGCTGATGGAGGTGGTAGTGATGTCCGTAGCGCAAAGTGAATATGAAGTTTGGAAAATGTTTTGGTACTGTGGAGTATCTGTAAATAAGATGTTACGAGCTGTTAAAAAAATTCATCACAATTGCTGAATTTGAAGAGATTACAAAATTGAATTTCTATGAAGAACTACAAAAAGACGGGACGGTCATAATTGATTGGCTCGAACAGTAAAGCGTACAGAAGTAGGCTTTTTTATTTTGAAAAGGAGGAAATAAATTGGATCGTATCGATGTATTAACAAAATCATTTATAGCTGCTTTTGGTGGCTTTTGTGGATATTTCTTTGGAGGGTGGGACGCTATGTTGCAGATTTTAGTCACAATGGCAGCTATCGACTACATCACAGGCATGATTGCAGCAGGATATAACGGGGAACTAAAAAGCAAAATTGGTTTTAAAGGCATCGCTAAAAAAGTGGTGCTTTTTTTAATTGTCGGAGTTGCAGCGCAGTTAGATACAGTTTTCGGAAGTAATAGTGCTATTCGTGAAGCGACAATCTTCTTTTTTATGGGTAATGAGTTGTTATCAATTTTAGAAAATGCAGGTCGTATGGGGATTCCTTTACCTCAAGCATTAACAAACGCTGTTGAGATTTTGGGTGGTAAACAAAAACAAAATAAAAAGGGTGATGCTTAATGAAAAAATCATTCAAACTAGCTTCCTCTGTATTATTGACTTTATTGCTCCTGTTTAGTTTCACTACAGGGGCTTTTGCTGATAGAACACTTATTATCGATGGTTTACCTAAAACACCATATCGTGGCGGTGTAGGAGCTTATGAGGGCGTTGTAGCGCATAGTACAGCAACTCCAGAAGCACCAGCTATTAATATTCAAAAGTATGAAACTCGTACATGGCGTTCAGCTTTTGTACATTATGCTGTCGATTGGAACGAAACAATACAAATTGCTGATACGAAATATATTGCTTATGGTGGTGGCCCTGCTGCTAATAAACGTTTTGTACATGTAGAGCTTTGCGAAACAGCAGATTACGATAAATTTAAACGCAGCTATGATAAATACGTGAAGTTACTTGCTAAAATCTTGAAAGATAACAATTTATCAGTCGAAAAAGGATTATGGACTCACTATGATGTGACGAAGTATCTTGGCGGCACAGACCATGAAGATCCGCTTAATTATTTATGTAGTCATGGTGTATCAGAAGCTCAATTTAGAGCAGATGTGCAACGGGCATATAATAATTCTAATGTTGAAGTTTCTGTTCCAAAGCAACCATCCAAACTGGGTGAACCTGTCGCTAATGTAGAAGGCATTGCATACATCAATGGATATAATGTGAATCTTCGCAAAGGACCAGATGCAAGTTACTCTGTTATTCGCCAGTTGAACAAATCGGAAGCTTATAAAGTATTTGGTGAAAAAGATGGTTGGCTAAACCTTGGCGGTGAGCAATGGATTAAATACAATCCTTCTTATGTAAAATTCGATAAGAAAAGCACAGTAGATTCATCTATTGTAGGCAAACGTGTCGTTTCTAAAGTGGACAACCTACGTTTCTATGATTCTCCATCTTGGCAGGATAAAGATGTTGCTGGAACTGTAGATGCAGGATTAGGATTCAAGTTTATTGATAAAGTGTCTGTGAATGGTTCATCACAGTATAAAGTGCAAAACGGCAGAGGTAATGTATATTACATTACAGCTAGTCCGTATTATGTACAATTAAAATAAAAAAGCCAATTCCTATGTGAAATGCACCTCCAATTGTTAATTGTGTCTAACAATTGGGGTGCACTTCATGAGTCGGATTTTTATTTATGAAGCTTTATTCTCATTTAGCATAGTTCCATACTGTACAGCTTTATTTGCATTCACTCTACCATTCTTCCAATAAGTTCCTGTTCCGGAGATTTTATCAGATGTGGTTTCAATAATTTGACGAATTTGTACGTTAGTGTAGCCTTGATTTGCTAATAATCCTGCAACTCCTGCAACCTGTGGGGTTGCCATAGATGTACCACTTAATGATCGGTACGTGCTGCCTTTATACGTAGAGTAGATACTTGAACCAGGGGCCGCTACATCTACCCAGCTTCCATAATTTGAAAAATAAGATTTTTGGTCATATTGATCTGTAGATGCAACTGCAATTACTTCATTGTAATAAGCAGGATAATTTGGTCTGGTATTTCCATCATTTCCTGCAGCTGCAATTATCACAGCACCTTTATTCCAAGCATATTGAATAGCTTGTTGTAGTGCAGTTCCTCCATTAGAAGCTCCTAAACTTAAGCTAATGACTTTTGCTCCAGCATCGGCCGATTCTCTGATACCTTTTGCTACAGCATCAAGAGTCCCACTTCCTTGACTATCAAGTACTCGGACTGCATATATAGAGGATTGTGGAGCAACGCCTGCAATTCCAATATTATTGTTTGTAAGAGCACCTGCAATACCCGCACAGTGTGTACCATGACCATTTCCATCATCTGATTGACTATCATTATCTACATAATCGTGGCCGTATATAACTTTAGAGGATAAATCAGGATGATTACCTTGTACACCGGTATCGACAATAGCGATTTTGACAGCGGGAGCACTTCTCTGTGCATCCCATGCCTGAGGTGCTTGAATTTTTAATAGCCCATATTGATTATTAAAATAGGGATCATTAGGAGTCCAAAATGCATGAAAATAATAGTTTGGCTCTGCATATTCTACATCAGGATTATTCTTATAAATTTTTATTTTATCTTTGACAGTACCTTTAGTAAATTTAATAACTTCAAACTTCAAGACATCATCTTTTGATACAACTTCAGCTCCTACTGATTTATGAAATTCTTGATTTTTGCTAAGAGACGTATTGTCTTTAAATTTTACAATAATTTGGTTCGGAACATATTCCTTGGATAAGGATTCTGCATTCGATACAGAGGGGTTATAAAGGATGCAACCAAAAACCAAAGATAACACAAGTAAAAAAACACCAATTTTACTTTTCAATAGAAAATTCCTCCCTATTATTTTATCTTTGTTGATGCACATTTCTTTTCAACTATATAGTTAGGTCAAGCGATGTATGATTGGTTTTGAAATTTCGGAAAATTCCTTCTAATAAAGCGAGCTATTAATGTAGAAGTTGTCCAAAGGGGATTTCAATTACCAAGATGGTATTTTAAAGATAAATTTTAAAAGACATCATGGTTTGGAATTATTTTCATTTCAAAAAGATGTTTGGAAAAGTAAAGGAAGAATGAGAAAGTAACAGTGAACGGTTCACCACAATACAAAGTGAAGAACTCTCGTGGAAATGTATTCTATATCACAACTAGTCCGTATTATGTACAAGTAAAATAAAATAAGCCGGCTCATTGAGTCGGCTCTTTTTTTATTTAAATTCTTCCGCGTATTCTACATGCTTGCATAAGTACATTGAACATTTCCTCGTTATATAGTGGGAAATCGGATAAATTTACATTGTAGCCATCGAATAGCGATTGGCCAACTTTTACGAGCTGCCATGTAGATTCAGTCAATGGGACGAACGAGTAACCTTTTGTTTCTTCCTTTTCATCTTCATCATCATCATACGTATATAAAAAACTTCCAAGTGGAGAGTTAGGTGTGGAATAAACACTCCAATCAAAGCATTTATATATTTCCGGATGTGCTGTTATGTAATAAGCTGCTTCATATTCCGGATTCTGCCCTGGAGAGAAACCTTTTTTCTTCATCAAGGTAATATAATTACGTTCATGTTCCTTATTTACAAAATACATTCTCATATCCCCTCTTATATCGCATATGCCATTTTACATATCCCAAAAATCATCAGCTTTAATCCTCGAATCAAACTCTCTAAGAACCTTCAATATCTTTTGCATCGTTTTTCTTGTAGGCGATCTTTCTGGATTATTCGCTAAATCTCCTACAGTATTTCTTCCAATGCCAGCCTTTCTAACTAGCCATTCTTGTTCGATACCATGTTTATCTAAAAACTTACCTAATTTTGTGCGCTTTTTCCCAAGACCCCACACTTCTTTCACTCCTTAAGAAATCTGTTGTCCCTAGTAATGTCCTATTTTCACTAAAAATAAACCCCTAAAAATGGTGAATATTGAGCAAGCTGTATAGAATACCTTTTACCATACCAAACAAAATGCGATTTACGTTTCCCATCTGATAGCCTTTTAAAACTTCGTCTCACCTATTCCGAATAGAATTCTTCCACAGAATGATACTTCAGACATTATAAGATTACTATTTTCAATGATTCATAGCCGTTTTCATCACTTCTAATCTACAGGGACTATTCTTTCAGAATAAGCAAAGAAGGGTGGTGTTTGACTTTGATATTCGAGTTAGTAAGTTCCGCTGCAGTTGGTGGTGCAATTCTTTTCTCAAAAATGCATCAAAAAGGAGCAACAAATGACGCATCTAAAATCCAAAGAATTTGTGCTAACTGTGGATTGAAAGTAAAAGAAGGGAAAGATACTAAAACAATACAACTACTTCGTAAGACAAGAAATGAGTGGGGAATGGAATATGCATACAGAATTCCTCTTGGACTTAGCTTCTCCGATTTTGAACAAAAGATGCAACATTTAGAAGACGGGTTAAACCATAAAAGCAAGGTTTACGATTTTAAGCTATCAGACTTCAAAACTCTCCGCCTACGAAAAGATATCTTAAAACAAATACAAAACATCATTAACAAGAAAAAATGCATTAGAAAGGAAATAGAGCTGTTTTACGATGGTTTGTTAAAAATACGAGTTTACGAGAAAGGGATACCTGATTTTGTGAAGTTTGAAGAAGAGATGATGAAGCAGTGTAGAGGTTGGGAAGTGCCGATAGGATACACACGAGACGGATTAGTAAAACATGACTTCGATAAAATTGCACACATGATCTCAGCAGGAATGACGGACATGGGGAAATCGAATGTTTTAAAACTCATCATTACATCACTTGTACGTAATCAATCAGAAAATACAAAGTTATTCCTCATTGACCTAAAAGGCGGTCTCTCTTTTAACCGATACCGATTCCTAAACCAAGTCGAATCAATTGCGAAGAATCCAGATGAAGCCCTTGAGACTCTAAGAGTATTGCAAACTAAACTGAATGATAGAAACGAATACTTACTAGAAAAAGGATACGAAGACATAAAAGAGGCAGGTGATCCAGTACGATACTTTGTCATTGTAGATGAAGCTGCTGACATGACACCATACCAGGAGTGCAAGGACATCATAGTGGATATAGGAAGACGCGGCAGGGCAGCGGGGTTTCGCTTGGTATATGCAACTCAATATCCAACAAATGAAGCCTTGCCATCACAGCTCCGGCAAAATATCGGTGCTCGTATCTGCTTTAGGCTACAAACCGAAGCAGGGAGCCGCGCTGTATTGGATGAAGGCGGCGCAGAGTGTCTTCCTAACATAAAGGGTAGAGCTATATATCAAACGAACGAAAAGACAGTCCTACAAACCGTGTACATCGATAACAAGCAGATTGATAACATCATAAAGCCACACATCAATATCAGAGCGAGAAAGGAGCATGAAGATGCAAAAGTTAGCGAGAAAGGAAACAAGAACGGACAATATTCTCTTGAGCTTGAAGAGATTGGGATTTTTGACTAGGAAGCAAATACAATTACTTCATGATTTGGGTGGCGACAGAAATGCTTCACGTGTAATGAAAGAACTTGAAGAATATGTATCTAACTTCCGTTTTGGCGAAAAAATTTACTATCTCAATAAAGAAGGTCGTGAGCGTATCGGTAGTAAGAAGGTCTTGAAACGTTCTAATCAGTTTCGGCACTATATCATGAGAAATGATATCTATATTGCATACGGTTGCCCTGAAACATGGAAACAAGAAGTGAAGATGAATGTTAAAGGTGTCGTTTCAATCATTGCAGATGCTTTATTTAACGATGAAGGAAGATATCACATTGTAGAGATAGATCATGAACAGAAAATGAGTGCAAATCGTGTGAAGATGCAGAAATACAGAAAATTGATTGATTGCAATGTATTTGATAAACCACCTAAATTTACATGGTACACATGCACGGAATACCGTAGGAATCAATTAAAAAAGCTTTGTGAGGGTTTGGATTGCAACATATTTACGGTTACTGATTTCCACTAAAAATAGGGAGTGGTCTATATGACAACTGAGACAATGAGCATCAAAGATTTTATGGATGGTAACTATGGAGCGAAGAAAAAGTGGAGCTTGTTCAAAAAGAAAGCAAAAAAATACGCACCTGTCGCAGTGCGCATTGGTCTTGTGATCGGTAGTGCTATTATATTCAGCCAAATTATAGATATTCCTCATGGATTTGCTGCGGAACCTGGAAATGATGTTAACGAAGTATTTAAGGATGCTCAATCAACAGATGGTAAGTTTAAAAATTATATAGATGGACAATTGTACAATCGTATTGTAAATGCATTTGAACCAGTTATCTTTTTAATCAAAGCAGTGTCTTATCCAATTGCAAGTGTGGTCGCGTTGTGTGGTGGATTGTTTATTATGGTCGGTAGCCAGGAACGGGGATTCTCCCTTATTTCAAGGGCAGGAATCGGCTATATTGTAGTGCAAATGATACCATTATTTATGCGGTTGCTTGTAGAAATAGCAAAAGCAATATAAAAAATTAACAAAAATACCAATTAATTCATTATTACAATTGACTCACGTCAACTTAAAGTGTATAATAAGAGTATAAAGAAAAGGAGGTGAACAAAGTGGATTGGGTAGTAATCTTAGGTTCCATAACAGCATTCGTAACCATTTACTCGCAACTATCTTCCGGAATTAAAAACAGCTTAGACATTTACTACAAAATCAAGGAAGAAAAAGAAAAGAGTCGTTCCCGTCAAGAAACCGACTCAGAGTAGCACCACAGGGGAGGGAAACCTCCCTTGTACCTAAGATTATTATAGCACATTCCACTTTATCTTATGAAAAAAATCATCTTAAGAGACTTACCGGTTGTTATCATTTTGGGAACAATTTTGTATCTGATTGACTATAACAATTTGCGAACCGCAGACTATATTTGCATTGCACTTAGTATACTTGCATTTGCATCAATAATTTTCAATCTGGTAACCGCTTATATTAAGGAGAAGAAAGATGTATAAATTCGAAACCAAAGAAGAGTTGATTCGTTTTATTAATGATGAGATTGTAAATACATCAGAAGCCTTGGATATCTTAGGGTGTTCAAGGCAAAACCTAAACATGATGATAAAAAAAGAAAAAATAAAACCAATCAAAGAAATGGTTCGCGATCGACTGTTTTTTAAAGAGGATGTTTTGAAAAGTAAAGAGAAAATGAAAAAGTAAAAGTCTTGTATTTACAGGGCTTTTTATAATCCTCTCTTTTCAAAGAAGTCACTATGTGTGTGGTGATAAGTGAAAAAAGAAACAGTAGCAATTCTATTTAATCCAGAATTGCCACCATTTCTTCTTCTCTTGTGCAGCTGCTAACATCTTTTTAGTCTCTTGTTGTTCGCGAATCGTCTTCATGAGTAGTTCGTCATGTCTATTTAAACGTTCGCCAAGACGTTCCTCTGCTGATTGTATCCCTTCTTTCATTTGTTGCTGCATTTCTTCTTTAAGCTCTTGTTTAATCTCTTCTATAAGTTCGGATTTCAATTCATCTTTCCAAGCGTTGAAGGCTAGTTTTTTCAGTTCCTCTAAGGCTTTCTCTCGATCATTATCTCTGATAAGAGGTGCAGGAACAGCCCCCGTTCCCCCGTTCCTATCTTCTGAACTGTATTCTTCAGCAATGACTTTAGCAGCCATGGAACGTGTCGTTCCAGCATTCCCAATAAGTGATTGGAACTTTCGTAATGCAATTAAGTCATGTTCCGTGAAAGCTCGATTCTCTCTGTTCTTCCCGTCCTTAACCTTGATGAATTTGTATCCGTTCTTCTCAAGTTCCAAACACCATTTACGTAAATAGCTATCACTTATACCAAGAGTCTCGGCAACTTCCTTTGTCCAATAAGACTTTTCTAATGAGTCACGATCCCCGTTCCACTGTTCCTGGTTCATGTATATCCGTTCCTCCTTTCGTTCCTATTGCAAGATTCTCCCTATGAATCTACAATCCTCCCTAAAAACTTTTGATAAAAAATAAAAAAGACAAGCATTATGCTTATCTCGTTTTTTTATAAATTCATACCTATTCTCGACTTTTCTTTACTTCAAGTACTTGTTTTACAGCATTTCTTACTATTTTTTGTTTTGGTGCAGGTAATGAAGCTACTTTTTCTTCGATTAACATATTTATAACTTCATAAATTTTCATATCTTCAATTGTAGCAAGTGTTGATATTGCTGTGTGTGTTTCTAATAAGACACGGAAAGATTTCGGCAACTCTTTCGTAGTAAGTTTTCTCTTAGGCTTTTCAAAGAGCTTGTCCTCTTCTAGGAAAGTTCGGTCTTGCTTTTCCTTTTCCGTGTCAGTATGATCGCTTTGAATAGTTAAATCTGAACTTTCGGTAATAGGCGTCAAAGTAACTACAAAAGAATTACTCTTATTTTCCACAGGTACCACTCCTATTTAGTTTTTTATCTTAAACTGATAAAACTATTTTTCTTGTTATATAGAGAGGAAGATGTAAATATAGAAATATCCCTTTATAGAAATAGGGATATTTCTATATTTTTTAAATCTCAGTTAAGAGTTTGAATTTCCTTTTCTGCTCAGGTGTTAGCTCGTTTTCTACATAACGATCTATAAGTAAATCGATGATTTCATAAGCAAATTTTGTGTTTGTAAGTTTCATTAATACTTCGAGTTCTTCTTTAGATTGATTAGAAATTTTAATGCTGCCTTGCTGATTTTTAAATTTCTTTTTCGGATCAGTCTTTTCGTTTCTTTTTTCTTTTCGAATTACTTGTTTTTCTTCTGTCTTAGGTTGAGAAGGAGCAGCTGCTACCTCGTTGTTTTCAACCGTAGCTTGTCCTTGCTCTGGTACATAAGGTTCAGTAGGTTCAAAATTACTTTTCTTTCTACCTAACAAACCAGGAGTTCTCGCCATATTACACACCAACCTTCATTTTTTCAAACATATCAATACGAGATAACAATTCATCACTAATCGTTTCGTATAATTCAATTACATTCATATCATGTCTATCTTTTTCAGTAATACCATTCACATCAAATCTTTTAATACGTTCCATTTGAGGGACGATGTTTTTAAATAGGTTCTCTTCACCAAAGATTTCACGAGCGTTTTCCATGATGTATTCATCAACCTTACCATTGTTTTTTAATAAGACAGGAAGAATACCAACTACTTCAATATCAAGGTCATATAGTTCTTTTAGCTTGATAAGTTCATTAACGTAGTTCTCTGCACCAGTAAGAGAACGTTCTTGTGTTTGTAGAGCAATGAGAACATAATCAGAAGCTACAACTGCGTTCTTCGTAACTTCTAGTGACATTGGAGGAACATCGATAAATATGTAATCATACTTATGTTTTATTTTTTCTAGCAATCCTTTAAAGTAATGATCTTCTTCAGCTTCAGAAGAGCAATTTTTATAAAGGAATTTTGCGAAGTCCTGAAAATCAACGTAAGAAGGAAGTAAGTATAAGTTCTCCATAATCTCTACTTCTAAGCCATCTAAGCTTCCCTCTTGTATTCCCTTCATTAATGTTTTTTCTACTGTAACAATGTCATTAGGGTTAAGAATGGATTTTGTTAGCATCAGAGATTTTGTTGCGTTACTTTGTGGATCAAGGTCAACAAGTAATGTGCGCTTGCCTTTTTTTGCAAATTCATAAGAGTTTAATACAGCATTTGTGGTTTTACCGACTCCACCTTTGTAATTACCTACCGTAATTGTAATAGCCATTTTTAACACTCCAGTTATATTATTTGAAATTTCCCTATATCCCTTTATAGAAATAGGGAAAAATAGAAATAGGGAATTAGGGATATTTCTAACTATAGAAATAGGGATATTTCTATATCTTTAAAGAAATTATAACAATGATATTTGGGTTATGCAATAGAATCATAGAGTTAATAATTAATAACAAAAACGTTGATATTAAAAGATTATTTTTGCATCTGAAGCAGATGGTGAAAAGAAAAAAATATGTAATTTCGTAGAGAAGATAGAAGAAACAAAAAAAACAAAAATAGGGAAATTTAGATATAGGGAAAAAGGGAAATATCCCTATATCTATAAGTGGAAATAGGGAAATAGGGAATTAGGGATATTATTTGAAAAGTACGTAATTTCGCTGTTTACAAAGGGTAAAGCTTGTTGTAACGTAGTACACAATAAGCATCATTCTACAAAACAAAACATATTTTGATACTTTACATAAATGAAGATCGATAGAACAACTGAATATGAACAGAAAACAAAAAAGCCACTCCCATATGCTATTGGCGCCAACCGATAGCGGGAATGACTTAGTTCTAGTAATTGCAACCAACACTTACTAGAATGAACTGTATTAACCCACAGTGTTAACGTTTAAGTAGTGTACCACCACTAACCTTAAACAACTATGCCTTTTCACGAGGCTTCTTTGATATACCTATTTTATCTATGATTTGACTAAAATTCAACTAGTAAATGTTTTTATAGTCAAAAAGATATATAGGACATCTCTAAACCTAGAAGTCTTGTGAATGTACAGGCCATTTAGGTATTGGAGATGTCTTTTTGTTTTTTTGTTCGCGTGGAATTGCCTGATACCACGTAAATAAAAACTGATAAGCCGTAATTCCGTGCTGCCATACATTTAGCGGGAACGTGTTACGGCGTGGCTTGCTGTTGGTCGTGCAGGGGGTACAGAGTATACGCCTACAAAAACAGCACCCCTCATTGGAATCCTGTTCTTCTGGTGAGGGAGGGCGAGAACTTGCCCAGGGTCAATTCTCTAAAAGGTTCGGGTGGTTATCGTTAGCATTACGGTGCTAGGGAGTACATTCAGTTTGTCGTGTAGGGACGATATTACAAGGACAAGCCATAGAAAAAGGATGTATGCGGTGAAAATCGCTGAGTGAACAGGGTCTATACATACGGATACCTTATAAGTGACCGCATGGCGAAAACAAAGACGCTTATCCATCTATTTTGACTGATTACTTTTTTGTGATCTTTCAGAATAGGGGATAAATCTGCCTTCCAGCCGTATTCCATAATTGTTCCCACATGATAAAAACCTTTAAGACCTTCAGTCAAGTTCAATTACGAAGATAAGTAGAAAAATATGAGGTTGTTTAAGATCTAGGGAAACTACTTACTAAGATAGAGGAATATATAAGGGGATTATTACTTACTTGGTTAGAGAATAAGGGGATGGATGGTTAGAATACGCCCTGTTTCTGAAATTGGTTTTATCAATCGGATATAGTACGTGAAATTACATATAAAAATTGTATTTTACTAGAGAGAAAACGGAATTTTACTGTTTTGTCAGCGAGGGACAGATGGATTATTATGAAGATGCTCCTTCAAAAAAAGTATTGGTTTACACTAGATCCCTGCATATTGTGTGGGGATTTAATCATAAAGAAAAGACACTTATATAAGTGTCTTTTCTGATTGTTTTTAGCAAGCTTCGCCGAATCCGCCACCCCAACAGCTGCAACCAATGATAATTAGCAGGATGAACAGCACAATTAGTAAAGCAAATCCGCCTCCAAAGCCACCACAGCTTCCACCAAAGCCCATATTAGTTCCTCCTTTTAGTTAAGAGGGAAAACATAGGGATATATATGTGATTTCACGGTTAAGATTTATTTTATGTTGTTTCGATTTGATTGAGCAGGTCCTTTTGAAAAAAGAAAAGACACCCTAAGGTGCCTTCTTCCGACTTGAATCATCTTAATTTTAATAATATGTATTGGACTCCCATCCAACTATCAGTTCCAAGATTGGCGGTATCTCATTTACAGTCCCGTAACTTAATTATCTAATACTATTTATGAGATATTTTATAGCATCAACAATTCCCTGTTGAGAAACCTTATTTTTTTCATCTTTAGGAACTTTAATTCCAATAGCCCTCAAACTTCGTTGTGTTAATTGTTTGTTTTGATGTTTTGTTAAATTAGGAACTATTATAAAATGTTCTCCACCCACACTACCTTTAATTTTTGTATATAAATCTGCAAAATATGCATCATTAAATGAAAAGCCAATGAATACTAGGTATTTACCTGACATAATACCATTTAAGATACCCTTAGTCTTTTCATTTGCATATAACTCTTCATAGTCATCTTTTGTTACAATCATTGTACTTTTTCTATCAGCCATACCATGAAAATGTATAACTTGCTTTTGACCCTCATCAAATTGCTCCTGTAAATCCTCTATATCATTGACTGGTACAGGGGTAATATAACCATCTTTTGCCGTATCTCTATACGAAATTAAAGCATTATCATAATTTGTAGTCAATATAAAATCGGAGGCTAAGTTTATAATATCCTTGATATTATGCTTACTATCATCCACATTATACTTGAGGTCTAATTTTACTTTCGTACTAATTTGTGTTTTTATACGGTCAATATGATTTAAAGTTGGTGAATAATCACGAATATAATCTAAGGCTCCCAGGAAGTCACCGTCGTTAATTAATCCTTCAAATTCTTCCTTATCATCCGATGTAGAAAGGGATTCCCTCATGTTCCAAATTAAACCCGACCAACTAGGTAATCCCAATGGGATTGAGACACCTGCTCCTAAAAATGGAACAAGTTTATTTACCCTTTCTTTTAATAACAAGTAATTTTCCATATAATCTTCTTGTATGTATTTCTTTAAAACTTCCTCTTGTTTAATTTCTACCATTCTCTTAAACTCCTTTTCAAGCTTAAATAGCTCCAATATAGGATGTAATGAGGCCTCACTTATTGATTGTTCGCAAAAATCACAAGGATCATTTAAATTATCGGTGATTTCAACTTCCGCACTTACTAAACATTCATAGGAATAACTTTTTTTTATAAAGTTTTCAGCTGTCAATTGATTAATAAGAAACGTCACTTCTTTTTCATTTAAGTCTAGCCTCTGAAGATCTTGTATTGAAAAAGTTTGTCGATTAACTGTGTTGGCTATACTTTCAAGTTTATTTAAAACATCCTCATATGACATGAGCCATTCTTGTTTAACGATACTGATTAAGTTGTCCAACGACATGTTCTATAAACTCCTTATTGGTTGGTTTTTTTTGTAAAAATACAATTCTAAAAGATGTTTCTTTAGCATAAATTGTAGTTTGAGAAACCGAACAATCCTCTGGTTTAGTATTATTAAAATCTAAAAACCAAGAAATAGACCATTCACTTAAATTGGATGAGTTTTCAAACTCATTATAAAGACTATGAAATAGCTCGGTAGAGGCTACGGGGATTTTAGATCCACCCGATTGTGCGGACCCCCTACTAGCCTTACTAGAAGTGAATTTTATCCTTGTTGGATATCCCTTGAGAACAAGTTTTCTTGCGATTTCCACTATATCATCGGTATCGTATTTTTGATTTATATATGCTGAACACAATAATGAATGTAATTTCTTGCTCAGTGGTTTTGTATTAGATTTTACAAATGCATTATCACCTGGGAATAATTTCTTAAGGATAGCTTGTATACTCTTATTTACTTCTTTCTCTGTAGCTTGGGTAACTTCTTGGTTGATGTTTCCCAATAAACTGTCTAAAAGCTCTGTACATAGCTTATACATGCCTTTCTTGTCAGACTGTGCTTCAATATTTTCTAAAGTAATTAATCGTTCTATAATCATTTTTTTTACATTGATATATAATCGATTAAAAGATTTCACATATTCTTCTTTTTCCTCTTCTTCCTCCTTCTTCTTCTTTTGAGGAGTCTCTTCGCCCTCAATTTCTTTTATATCAGTAATATTTCGTATCAGTGTTAGGCATGTGCCTTTTTCGAAGTTAATATCTATTCCTGCAATAAAATATCCTTTTTTTGTGCCTCTAGGTACCACCTGTACAAATAAAAAGCGGGCTGTTTGGATCTTGTTGTTGCTAGAAGTATAGTCATAACCTGCAATGAATTGCGTTCCCAAGGTGTTTATATTTAACATGTCCATCAAATAATATTGATCTTTACTCATTACTGAAAATAGATCCCTGGGGATTCTTAGTTCGTTATTAAAGCTTTCTTGAATCTTTTTCACTTTTTCTTTAAAAGCTGGCACTTCTAAAAAATTTTCTTTAATATTGAATCTATCAACAAAAACATTTTTCAATCGGCTGTACATGATATGTTCAAAAAATATAGTATTAAGCACTTTTCTATCGCTACGATTGTTTTTAATAACCTGTTCAAAATAATCTCCAAGGTTGCTTTTCGTATCAACATCTATGGGGGAACTTATTTTTTCATTTGCCTTCTTTATAATCGCTGAAGGATCTACAAATTCAATAAACCTGTGTCCATTAAATATATATGTTGGGGTAGCACCAACAAAA